>CAMMHE010000016.1 GCA_946496575.1 uncultured Clostridium sp.
TAGCATCGGCTCATCACACCAAACACTTTTTAAGAGGTGTTGCATTTCTCTTTTGAACAAACGAAAAAAGACTACCCATAGTGTTAAAACTATAAGTAATCTAATTTGGTATTATTCATATTCAATTAAGCCCTAAAATTGATTTTAAGGCGATTTCATATTAAAGTAGAGTAATTTTACCTTAAAATGAAATTTACTGTTATAGAAAATACAAAATTAATATCAATAATAGTAGATGTTTATATCTAAAAAACATCTAAAAAATTTCTTTTAAAAAAGTCATTTTGCTCTTTATTGATATTTAAAGATTTTTAAAATAAAACACTTTCAAAGAGCCTAATTTCAATGCTTTTAAGTAACATTAAATAATAACAACTAACACCTAGTATTAATTAGCACGGAAAACTGAAAATCCTCGTGTCAGTGGTTCGATTCCACTTCAAGCCACCAAATAATGTTTTGTACCAAAAATTATTAAATTTTTAGCAGCATCTAAAAAAATTTTATAGTTTGCAGTTAAAAATATACACAATTTGAAGTAGTTAATTAAGCGGTAGCTACTTCTTTTTTGTGCTAAATACATTTGTTATTACTTTTCCAACATCATTTATACTGCTTATATCTAAATGTGCATATAAATTTGCAGTAGTATATAATTTGAATAACCTACCCATACTTGAATTTCTTCCATATTTGCACCATTCTTTAATAATATGCTTGCACAAGTATGCCTTAAATGATGAAAACGAATAATCTTTAAATTCTTTCTTTTTAGTAATTTTAAAAATGTTTCTGTTACATAGTCTGGTCTTATAATAAAAACATAAAATTAACAATTAGTTTAGATAGTTTGTCAAATGAAAAATCTAATTTAATAAGAAAGAATATAGATGTTAATAAAGTACATGGCGAAGGTGTTTATGATGGAGATATATGTATTTTTACATGCCACCACATACATTAGTACCTAGTTTAATGGATAACCTATTTAATTGGATGAATGAAGTAAAAGATAAAATAAATCCACTTATTTTATCATCTATATTTCATTATGAATTTGTATTTATACACCCATTTCATGATGGAAACGGAAGAACAGCAAGATTATGGCAAACTGCAATTCTTCCACATTGAGAAAAATTAAGAAAAATGTTATTATTGGAGCAAAAAAAATTATAGAACAAACTAAAATAGCAGATAGAACAGTTAGAAGAATATTAAAGAAATTCGTTGATGATAAAACTATTAAAAGTGTTGGAAATACTGAAAAAACACCAAATAGAAAATACAAACTGGCAGAGTAGTCGCAGAATAGTGGCAGAGTTAAAATTCCAAGACTTGAAAATTATGTTGATTTACAGTATAATATAATTAATATGGGCAAGTCCTTTGGCATTTACAAAAAAAAAGGAGGATTCCGAAAATTGAAACGAGTATGGAAATTATGGAAATTCTGCACCATTGTTGGTGCAGTAGGACTTTCGATTTACATGTTAATGAGAATGAGCAAGTTTAACGTGTTATTTGCAGGAATAGCATTGATTTCTTTTTCTATCCGATTAGGGATTGAAATCCATGCTGGAAAAAACATTCGCAATTCAATCTTTCTAATATCTGTAGCGATACTGGATTTGACATTTATACTTCTATTATATGTATAAATATGGGTAAAGAGCCCCCTGTTCTACAGGGGGCTCAAATTTTGTTACTGGTATTATGATTTTTCTGGTATCATATTTAACCAAGGAATATTATATCCATTTCATGAGGAAGATCAGATTATCCCTTATAAAAAGGATACAAAATAATTAAAATTCTATTAGATAAAATATATTATATTTATATTATAATTAATTTTTGAATAATTTCATACAATTTACTTTTTTCTAGCCTTTCAGTAGCTTTTTCTATATCTTGTTGAGTAAGTTCTTCTAGAGTTTTTACATTTTCTACATCAATAGTATCTACTTTTTCTATGATATTACTACTATATTCCATTTTAAATTCTATAGTTCCTATGTCTTGACTATTCATTCTAGTACTCAATATATTTGTTTCATCATTTGTTCTTTCTATTTGCCCATCAAAATATACTTTATTATTATTTAATATAGAAAACTTATAGCCTTTTTTTAACTTTTCTATTTTGGTTAGTATTGTCGCTTCTCTACTCACTATTTCAAAATCTACTCTTACTAACTTCTGTGTTAGCCCTGTTCTATATACTTTTACATAATATGTTATATCCTTTGGCTTTGATGCTTGTAATTCTTTTAAAACATTTTCTAATCGTTTCTGTACATTTTGTTTCTCTTTAAAACAGTTCAAAAATTCTTCGTCATTTTTTAAGTTCTCTACAATTGTTGTTATCTCTTTTATCATTTCTTCATGTGTCATCTTTAAAATATATTTGTATGAATTTACCTTTTTTGATTCAACTTCTATCTCTTCTTTTTCTTTGCTACAATATTCATCTTTTATTGCATTTGATAATTCCTTCTGAAGAATTTCGGTTATTGTAACTCTAGCTTTTTCTTCTGCCAATGTTATTTCTTTTGATTCAAATAAAGTTTTTAGTGATTCATAAACCTCTTTATCTTCAATCTCTATTTCTAATACCTTATCAAAAAATTGTTCCAATTGTATATACGTTTTTTCCTTTTGTGCATCAATTAGCATATTAGCTTCTATCAGTTTTTCATTTTTATAATCTGAATCAAATTTTAATAATAATTCATTTTGCTTTCTGTCCATTTGTATCTCTAATGCTATATCTGTATTATTAATTAAATCTAAAATTTGATTTGATTCTGCTTTTGACTCTATTTCACTTTTCAATTTTTCTTCTAAATCTAATTTAATATTGAATTTAACTTTTGATTTTAGAGCCATCACTTCTTCATTTTGCTTTGTTAATGATGCTACTCCTTCTTTTATAAATCCTTTATAAATTTCTTTTGTATTAGTATGTATCGCAAAATAGTAATAAGCTATTGAACCTAATACTATTGCCATTAGCAACAATATAATTATTAAAATTCCTTTTTTGTTTTTCTTTTTTGGCTCTTTAATATTTTCTTGTGAAATAGGTTCAAATTTTCTTTTTTCTTCTGTTACAGTTTGTTCTTGTTGTAATACATCTTTATTCAATTCATTGTTGTTATGTTCTTGATCTTCTTCCATATTTTTCTCCTTTCATTTTCTTAAATTTTAATATACTTATATTATATATTAATTTTATGATCACACGCAATACTTTCTTCATTTATTTTTATAAAAACTTGAACATTATCATGTAATTTTATATATTTTACTTGGCATAATTATTTATAATTTGTATATACTTAATATAAATAATTAAATTGGAGGACATGTTATGGATATAAATAGAATTCATTCAATTTTAAATAATAAAGAAAAAATTGATGTTTTATATGATGAGAGACCTGTATGGATACAAGGCATTAATAACAATGTTGCTAAAATAGGATTTATTGATACTTTTGAAGAAAAAGATGTATTTATTGAAGATTTATATGAGAGAAACTTATATAATTAAATATTAAAAGAATGATAAATTTATTTATAATAATAAATCTATCATTCTTACACAAAAATATTTTCTTAAAATTCAATTTTTTCAGAAATCCACGATTCTAATGAATCGATTTTTATTCTGACTTGCTCCATTGTATCTCTATCTCTTATTGTTACTGAATTATCTTCTAAAGTTTCAAAATCAATGGTTATACAATAAGGTGTTCCTATTTCATCTTCCCTTCTATAACGTTTACCTATAGATCCTGCTTCATCATAGTCGCACATGAATTTACTAGATAATTCATTGTATACCTGTTTAGCTTTTTCTGATAATTTTTTAGATAGTGGTAAAATAGCCACTTTATATGGAGATAAAGCTGGATGTAAGTGTAATACTGTGCGTATGTCTCCATCGGCAATTTCTTGCTCTTCATATGCATTACATAAAAATGCCAAAGTTACCCTATCTGCTCCTAAAGATGGTTCAATTACATATGGTACATATTTTTCGCCCGTTTCTGGATCTAAATAAGTTAAATCTTGTTTTGATAATTCCATATGTCTTGATAAATCATAATCTGTTCTATCTGCTATTCCCCATAATTCTCCCCATCCAAATGGAAATGAAAATTCTATATCTGTTGTTGCTTTACTATAAAAGACTAATTCTTCTTGCGTATGATCTCTTAAACGCATATTTTCTTTTTTAATTCCTAAATTTAGTAAGAAGTTTTCACAATAGTCTTTCCAATATTTAAACCATTCTAAATCTGTTCCTGGCTTGCAGAAAAATTCTAATTCCATTTGTTCAAATTCACGTGTTCTAAATGTAAAGTTTCCTGGTGTTATCTCATTTCTAAATGCTTTTCCTATCTGGCCTATTCCCATTGGTAATTTTCTTCTTGATGTCCTTAATACATTTTTAAAATTCACAAATATTCCCTGTGCTGTTTCTGGTCTTAAAAATATTTCTGCCTTTGCATCTTCTGTCACTCCCTGAAATGTTTTAAACATTAAATTAAATTTTCTAATTGATGTAAAGTCTTGTTTCCCACAATTAGGGCAACATATTTTATTTTCTTTTATAAATGAAATCATTTTTTCATCAGACCATCCATCTGCTATTTCATCTCTATTATGATCATGTGACCATTCTTCTATCAATTTATCTGCTCTATGCCTTGTTTTACAACCTTTGCAATCTATTAATGGGTCTGAAAATCCTGCTACATGTCCTGAAGCTACCCATGTAGTTGGATTCATTAATATTGCACAATCTAAACCCACATTATTTTCATTCTCTTGAATAAATTTTTTTGTCCATAATTTTTTTACATTATTTTTTAATTCTACTCCTAAAGGTCCATAATCCCATGTATTTGCTAATCCTCCATAAATTTCTGAACCAGGATATATAAAACCTCTATTTTTGCATAAATTTACTAATGTATCCATAGATTTTAACATATTTAAAAACCTCCATAATATTCTCAATTTTATCATCTTTTTATAAAAAGTCAACGTTTTTAATAAAACATATTGCAAATTCTTTTGATTTGTGCTAATATATTTTTTAGTATTGTTATAGGGGTATAGTGTTAATGGTAGCACATCGGTCTCCAAAACCGCTTGTGAGGGTTCGAATCCTTCTACCCCTGCCATTAAAACTTGGAATTTTCCAAGTTTTATTTTTTCTAACATAGAGGTGTTATTTATAAATAAATTTCTTAATTTTATTGTATTTTTTATAATTTTTATTTGTATATTTTTCATACCATTTTTTTATAATTCCAACACTAATGTAAATTCTTCTTCAAATGAAGTCATATTTGTTAATCCATTTAGTGATTATCAATGGCCCATTCCTGGATATAATCGTATAAGTTCATATTTTGGAAAACGTAATGCTCCAACACAAGGTGCAGCCACTTTTCATAAGGGTATAGATATTCCTGCACCTGAAGGTACTTTACTTTTTGCTGTTTGTGATGGTGTAATTTCTTATACAGGTTTTTTAGGAGGTGGTGGTTATACCATTACTTTAAATTCATCTGAATATAAAAATATTAAATTTACATACTGCCATGTTTCTCCAAATTTTATTGTTTCAATAGGTTCCGAAATTAATAAAGGTGATTTAATTGGTTATGTTGGGCCAAAATATGTATATGGAGTTCTTGGTAATCAATACTCTGATGAAAATGGAATTCCTACAAATGGTGCAACTACTGGATGTCATCTACATTTTGGTTTTAGAATTAATAATGAATATTTTAATCCATTAGATTTATTTTTGTAATTTTATCTGCTTAAGATTTTTTACTTTATTTTTTATTTTTTTCATGTTATAATTTATCTTGTAATTCAAATATTTTTATATTATAAAAGGAGTTAAAATGAAAACTAAATTAATTGCTAAAAATCCAACAGCATATCATAATTATAATATTAAAGATAGTATTGAGGCAGGTATTGTACTTGCAGGCACAGAAATTAAATCTATACGTAATGGAAAAGTTAATTTAAAAGATAGTTATGCAACTATCAAAAATGGAGAATGCTTTATATACAATATGCATATTAGTCCCTATGAATTTGGAAATATATATAATAAAGATCCATTAAGAAATAGGAAGCTTCTGCTTTCTAAAAAAGAAATTTCTAAACTTTATGGATTAATACAAAGACAAGGCTATTCTTTAATTCCAATTAGCTTATATTTTAAAGGTAGCTTTGTTAAACTTGAACTTGGCGTTGGTATTGGTAAAAAACTTTATGATAAACGTCAAGATTTAGCTAAAAAAGATGCCCAGATGAAAATAAGGCATGCTTTAGTAAACGAACAAAAACGGACGTTTTTAAATTTTTTATATTTTTATTTCTAACATATTTATAAACTACCTCAATATAATTTATCGAGGTAGTTTCATGAAAAAAATTAAGGCTTTTATTTTAAATTCTGCAATTTTACTAGTAAGTTCAATCATCTTGCAAATTATAGGAATGTTCTTTAATGTTTATATATCTAATCGTATTGGCTCTGAAGCAGTTGGTGCTTTTTCTCTTGTTTTGTCTGTATATCTTTTTGGAATAACATTAGCTACATCTGGGATAAATATTGCATCTACAAGAGTAATTTCAGAAGAACTTGCTTGCAATAATAATAATGGTGTAAAAATTGCCATACGCAAATGTATTTTTATCAGTTTAATAACTGGTATTTTAGCAAGCTTAATATTTTTTATTTTTTGTGATTTTATTGTTGTAAATTGCTTACACAATAGGGTTTCCAATAAAGTTATTTATTTATTATGTATTGCCCTTCCATTTATTTCTATGTCTTCTGCCATTAATGGATATTTTGTAGCAGTAAGACGAGCTTATAAAAATGCTTTTAGTAAGTTTTTTGAAGAATTTGTAAAAATTATTGTAACTGCATTTTTATTAAATTTCTTTATGCCTACTGGATTAGAATATATGTGTTTTTCCTTGATTTTAGGAGATGTAATCTCTGAAATTTTTTCATTTGCGTTTTCATATCTTTTATTTTTTATAGATAAAAATAAATTACCTTATAGACATTCTATTAGTTGTTCTTATGAAAAGCACATTTTACGAATATCTCTCCCTGTGGCTTTTACTTCATATATACGCTCTGGACTTTCAACTTTAAAGCAAGTTATTATACCAATTTCTTTAGAAAAAAGTGGTATTGGCTGTAGCTTGGCTTTAAGTAATTATGGTATTGTTGGTGGAATGGCAATGCCTATTATAATGTTTCCAAGTGTATTTATTAACTGCTTTGCTTCCTTACTCGTTCCAGAATTTTCAAGATATTATATAAAAAATGATAAATATAAAATCAAAAAAATGTCTCTTTTTATTTTAACTGTAACTTTATTATTTTCAGTTGTTATTAATATTATTATTTTTATTTTTGCTGACAAAATTTGTATCATACTATATGGAAGTAATGATATTTCTAAATATGTTCAACTTCTTTCCTTTTTAATTGTATTTATATATTTAGATTTAGTAATTGATAATATTCTTAAAGGATTAGATGCTCAACTTAGTGTTGTATTTATTAATATTGCTGACTGTATTATTACTATCTCTTTTATTTATTTTGCTGTACCTATTCTAGGTTTTTCAGGATATATAATATCTTTATTTGTTAGTGAAATTTTTAATATTGCTTTTAGCTTATATAAATTAATTAGAATTCTTATTAAATAAATATATTTTATTTATTTTTGTTAGGCAATTCTTTTTGCTTTTTCATAATATTCATACTTATATAAATAAGTGAACAAGCATATACTAAAAGAATAATTGGAGTAGTAAATCTTCCCATCGGGAATCTTATAATTGCTAATATGCTCAATGTCAATAATTGTGCTAAAATTATTATTATACATGGATATAATATTGTTCTTAATATTCCTAATTTATAATATCTTATAGCAAAGTATATTAATATTATTATTGTAGCTATTGAAATTGGAAATATGTATCGTTTTAAGATATCTCTTAATCTTACATTTGAGTTAGTGTATATTTTTATATCACTAGAATTAATTAGCTTGGTTTCTGAATTTTCCTGTGGATATAATGCATTTACTTTCTCCACTATACTATTTTTTTGTTCTTCTGTAATCTCTTTTGCAGTAATTTGTACAATATCCTTATATACTTCTATAATTTGCACTGAATTTTTATTTTTGCCCAGTACTTCATTTGCTATGTTTTGTATTTTTCTTTCATCTATTGTTTTTCCTATATTCAATTCGATCTTTTGGTTGAATCTATAACTTAATTCTACATTAAATCCTTTTAATGCAATAACAATTATACCTATAATTATAATTAATGCTATTATTATATAAATAATTTTATTTTTAGTTGTTAATTGGCTCATTTTCAATTTCATTCCTTTCTAAAGTTACAAATTTTATTATATTTTTTTATTTTCTTCTAGTAAAATTCTAGTAACTACTATATGATATAATATTGTTAATATTAATCCCCAGAACATAGTCATTCCAAAACTTGCAATGCTTGTCCACTTTATAAAACTAAACACTATAACTGTTATTATTACAGGAATCAACTGATTAAATATTTCTTTATATGCATCAAATATTGTTAATTTAGTTAATATCTTTTGTATAAGTAAATAATTTATTACCAATATTAATATTATACCAGCTATTCCTTCTGCTGTAATTACTACATTTGTATATCTAATTATAAGTAAATATAATGCTATAAATCCTATATATGAAATCGAAGCCAATAATGCAAATTTTTTATATTTGATTATTAATATTACTAGTGCAATAACTACTATAATAGCAATAATTACACTAAATACTATAAGTATATTGTTTGTTATATTCGAATATATGTATTGATTACCTGTTAAATTATATTCAATATCTAATGGACCATTATTTAATATTGTGGCAATTGATAATCCTTGATTTATAGATTCTTGTATCATATCTGTATCTATTGTTGCTGTACTTAATGATAATTGCAATGCTCCAGTTGTAACAGGCTCATCAAAACTTGTTGTTATAATTTCTGTATTATCTATTATCATTTTTATTTTTGGTTGATTTACTTCTGTTGAGTTCTCTGATGTATCTTCTGTAGTATTTGTATTTTCTAAAGTTTTATATTTATTTGATGATAATTCTTTTATTTTGTTTGATCCATCCTTTGTGAATTTAATATCTAAATATACTGTTGTTCCACTTTCTGTTGTATTATATTTTACTGATACATCTTCTATATCATTATTATTTAAAAGTACATTACTACTATCTTCACTATCGACAATTTTAAAGTTTCCTGCAGAGTATAAATTGCTTACTACTCTATCAGTATTATTATTCTCATCTAGTTCTATTACTAATTCTCCTGTTCCATTATTGGTTCTTATTATATAATCTTCTGATCCTAATTCTTTAAGTCTTTTCTCTAGTTTTTTCTTTACTTGCTCTAGTTTTTCATCATTTATTTCTTGTCCATCTGCTATTTCTAGTCTTACCTCTCTATACCCTTTTATATTCATTCCAAATTTAAATTCTTTTATTATATTTTCCATTCTATTTTGTTTTTGCACATATATTCCTATAAAAGATATCATACATACTAATAATATTATTAAAATTATTGTTAAATTTTTCAATTTTTTCATTATTTTTCTTCCCTTCATTATAATAGTTTTGTACCATTTATTACTAATTCAAACCATATATTTAAATATTTTGCTGCATATTTGCTCATCATTGTTCTATCCATAAATATTTGAAAATAGTCTAAAACAGGACAGATCTTTGTATCTATGCCTAAATTTAATATTATTTTTCTCTTTTCGGCATCTACATCTAATCTTGCATCTGTAACTGCATAATTTACTCTATCATGTATATCAAATGTTGACATATTTTTATTTCTTACTCTGCTTCTATGAACATCAGATTTATCTGCTAATATTAACGCTGCTGATATGTTACTTACTGCTGTCCCTGTTGCCTCATCATGATTTCCTATTGCTGTTAATATTTGCACTCTATCTTTTGCAGACATTCCCATATCTTTTAAAATCTCATATGCAAGTATTGATCCAGTATGTGCATGATCATTCCTATTTATAGCATTTCCAATGTCGTGTAAATATCCAGCAATTTTTCCTAATTCTACTATATGCTCATCATAACCTAGTTTTTCTAAAATATCGCTACATCTTTGTGCTACTATATTTATATGTCTATTAGAATGTTCTGTATATCCTATTTCATCTAATTGTTTTTGGGCAGCATCTATTAATGCTTGTACTTCTTCATTTTGCTTAACTTGTTCTAAAGTTATCACTATTATTGCCTCCTTTTCTCATAGAGATTTTACCCTAATTTTCTAAAAATATCAACTATTTTTTAGTTATTTTAGATAAATACATACTTATTTTTTAATTATAAAAAGTAAGTATCTAGATAATAATATTCAGTGAAATTGCATTTCTGCTCTATTTCACTGAATCTAACAAATATATTTTCCATTTTAGTTATTTTTTATAGTTTACTCCAATTATTCCTCCTAATATTCCAAAAAACATTCCTGCAATAAGCATTATTACTGAATTTAATGTTATTGAAAAATCACCGTTTATACTACTAGAAATTAAATATATACTTAATAAGTAAATAATTCCAATTATTGCACCATTTAATATTCCATTTTTCTTTATTTTTCTATTTACTATAGAACTTCCAATTAATAAACTTATTGCTGTTACCACTATAATTACAGCTGGTATCATTTTTTCACTTACATTTGTATATGTTAATACAATTGCAAATATAAATAACAATAATAATGTTAATATAATTGAGATTGCAATTCCTTTTAATATTGTTATTAAACTTCCTTCTTTTAATCCTTCCATATATTGTCTCCTCCTATTTTAATTAATATACCCCTTACACTAATTTATTATAATAAAAAAAGTAATAGAACTTAATCTATTACTTTTTTTATTTTAATTTATTTGTATATTTGCATCTTTTGGACAAATATGTATAAATGTATTCCCATCATTTACATTTATTTCATTTCCTTCTAAATCTTTATATATTGTCTGTTCAGTTCTAGAATTTTTTGTACATCTTATTTCTATTGCTTTTCCATTGGTAATATAATAGCCTTTAAATGTTCCTATGTTATATAAACCTTGCCTTCCTTTATTTTCAGCATCTTGCAATGTATAATTATCACATAATGTAATTATTATATTTTTAGTTGTTATTTCTTCCCCTGTTGTCCAATCAGTTTGCAATTTATTACGTGCATATCTAGTATATCTTTTGGTTTCAGCATTGTATTTATATTCTACTTTCTGTGATGTTGAATGTGGTATAATAATATCTGTAGCATTTATTCCATTTTCTAGCTCAATTTCATCTGCTATATAATTAAGTACACTTTCTTTATTTGATGTTGTTTTATATCCTTTTCTTTCTGCTATTTGGATAATTTTTTCTGTACTTGTTGCCACATTGTGTGGTGAACTTTTATCTTTTGTTCTCCAAAAGCTTGATGAACTTTCTGTTATACCATTTATGTTATTAATAGAATATGATTTTATGTCACTTTCTGCTTGTGGACTCCATCCGAAATGAACATATATTGCATCATTTTCTAATGCATAATCTAAAAAATAATGTCTCGAGCTTCTTACAGGTCCAATTTTTTCTAATTGAACATCTTTAAATAAAGCCATTAATCTAGTCTCTCCACCTTCTACTATTATTTCATATACAATATATGCTTTATTAAGTCCTCCTTGTGGCCAAGCTCCCGTATGGTTATCAATCATTACAGCTATTGGTCTACTGTTTCCTTTAAATATTTCAACTTGATTTTCTTCAACAATCAATGGCTCATCTTCGTTCTTTTGCTCTTGATTATTGTTCATGTTAGCTGTTTCTTCATTATTTTTATATTCTCTGAAAAATCTATAACCTAATATTCCACCTGATATAATTATCAAAGCAACTAATACTATTATTAATATTACTGTCTCCTTATTTTTCATTTTCATCTTCCTTTTATATAATTATATTTTTAATATAATTTTCATCTAAATTCTTGTTATTTCTAATTGATTTAACACTGTTTCTTCTTTTTCTCTCATTAGTTTTTTGTCTTGTTCTTGTATATGATCATATCCCATTAGGTGATAAAATCCATGTACTATCATATATGCAAGTTCTCTTTCAAAACTATGACCATACTCACTAGCTTGTCTTTCTACTTGTTCTATAGAAATTACTATATCTCCTAATATATCTTCATATTTAAAATCTTGTTCTTTTATCTTTTTTTCCAATTCTTCTTTTTCAAATATTGGAAATGATAATACATCTGTTGCTTTATCTATATTTCTATATGTATTATTTATTTTTTGTATATTATTTGAATTTGTTAAGGTCACACTTATATAGAGTCTAGAATTTTCTAAATTTTCTATTTTAAAACACCTTTTTATTACTTTTTTTATTATATTTTCATATTCTTTATTTTGTTTTATTTCTAAATATTCTATCTCTTCCATTATGTTTCTCCTAAAAATGATTATTTACTTTATTACCTTTAAATACACATAAATTAGTTGTAGCTGAATTTTTTAGTTCACGCATTACTCCATAATCTACTAATTTTCTTTTATAGTATTTTTTTAAAGTAGTATAATCTTGTTTTTGTAAGTCTAGTTTTTTTAAATCTTCTTTTACAAAAAGTATTTCTTTTTGTTTGATATATTCTTCAAAATCTATATCCTTTTGTTTTTCTATTTCTTTATATTTATCCAAAAATTGTTTGAATTGTTCTCTTTCTTTTAAATCATCCCAATAAACTTTTGTTGATAATAATCTTATTTTGTAATCTTCTATTAGATTTATTAACATTTTGTATGCTTTTTCCCTTTTAGTAGCTATTTTTGTGTCTTGAACCAAGCATCTTGCATCTTTTAATAATTTTAGATAACATTGTTCTGCAACAACTAGTGGTAAACTATGTGTAAACAAAATTCTGCTTATTTCTAATAATGCCATATTTTTTTCTATATTATCTTTTGTATCTAATTTGCCAACTATAAATCTTTCAAACTTTTGATATGATTCTAAAATGTCTTTATATTGTTTGTTTTCTTTATCTTCCAATTTTAATGATAAAATGTTTCTTATATAGTCTTCTAATGTTATAAATACTTTTGTATATATGAATTCTTTAGAACTATCATATGCATCCATATTATCTGCCAATTTGACAGAATAATTTTTTAATATTCGTTTGTATAACTCATCCATTTTTGATATATAAAATTTTCTATATCTATTTGTTAATTTTTCTTTGTCTATTATCTTAATATTCTCATTATCTAATTCTAATAAATATTTTTGTTTTCTGTACTTATACTCTATGTATTCATTTTCTTTTAACTGGACAATACCATAGTATTGTGATAATGCTTGTCTTTGAAATTCTGTTGCTGTTCCACTATTTGCTTTTCTATAAATAGAATTTAATACATATTTATCTAAAGTTTCCAAGTATAATTTATATGTTTCTTCATATTTTTTTTCTAGTTCTTCAGTATCTTCATCTTCTTTATCAAATGCTTCAAATGCTCTCAATAGATTATTTCTTTTTATAGAAATAATCATTGAGTTTATTCCTTCTTTTGTTGGTGTTATTATTTTTGTTAATGTATTTGATATTTTGCTAAAAAATGTTGTGTTTGCTCCTGAAATTCTTAAACTTCTTTCTTCCATATTATATCCTTTCTTTTAGGTTTATCCTAAAACTGTATTTTTTCTTCTGTTCCTATTTTTTCCAATATTTCATAGGTTACATTTACTTCTATATATTCTTCCGTCTGATTTGTATTTATTACTTCTCCAACCTTTTTACCATTATCTTTTGTCTCATCATCTAATTGTTGTTTTGCTTTTTGTATGCCAATATTTTTTGCTTCTTCCACACTATATTTTTTTTCTACATTCTTTTGCTCTTTATTAGTTATTTTTTTAATAGAAATTGGTAAATACAAATCTGAAAATATTTTTACTTTTTTTTCTTCTTCTATTGTATCATAAATTTCAAAATTTGAAAGTGTTTTATATAAATTTATTTCAAAATTGTTTATTTTTATTTTGTATTTATTTTCTTCTTTGTTTGTATATTCTTTTTGTGTTTGATTGTAATATACTTTTTCACATTTAGTATACCATACCTTTGCTTCTATTTCACCTATACTATGTACATATCTAATATCTGTATATTTTCCTGACATTGTTCCTTCTATCAATAATGTTCCCTTTTCAACAGTATCTCCTACTTGTACCTTTGCGGTTCCATTTTGAGCAGTTATTTTAGTTATTATTCCACTTTTGTCTGCAATTATATTTGTATAATCATTTTCATCTATTATTTCTGGTGCTTCATTAGCCTTTACTATTCTTACTATTGCATTAGTGCCTTTTAATTCTATTCCAATCCATGAAATATCATCTCTTTTTAGTCTTATTTGTTTTATAATATCTGATGTGCTTATTTTTGATTTTGCTTTTCCAATAATAAGTCCTGCTTGTTGTATATCCTCTTCTATTCCTTCAATTTCTTGATTTTCTTCAATTTGTATTTCTATATTCCATATATAATTTGAACTCATTAATATTAATGAAATTACTATTATTAAAAATAAAGCAAATATTTTTCTTTTTCTATATCTGTTTAATAAAAATGGTACTCCTTTTTTTCTTAATATTTTTACTTTACACTTTGTTTTTTTCGCAACCTGTACTAATTTTCTATAGTCACTTAATCCCACATTTAAAAATATTTTTAATCCGCCTTTTTCTCTTTTTATATTCCAAATTAAAATTTTATTATTTGTGCAAATATTTATAAATCTCTCAATGTAATATCCTTCAATGGTTACTCTTACATAACCTAACATATAACATAATATTATTTTAGCAAATTCCATTGTTATCCTCCGTTTTATGTTTTAATCTGCATTTTTCTCTAAATCTATACTTTCGATAATTCCTGTTATTCGTATATCTTCATTTGTCATTTTTTCTAAATTTAAGTTATATCCATTTATATTTAAAATACCAATATGTGTATTTATTTTTACATAATATTCCTCATATTCTAATATACTTTTATAATTTTCTATTGTCATTTGTTCAAATCCTACTATTGTAAGTTTTGGTATATTTGTATATACCTCTTTAGGTATCTCTAACATATTTTCTAATCTATTTTTTATTTTTCTTGTTTTAGACATTTATGCTTCCTCCTTTGGATAATCTCATTTAATTTTATGAAGTATAAAAACAAAAAATAACTATTTGCTCTATAATGCAAATAGTTACATTATGTTTTTTATTGTTTGAATTCTTCTAAACTTTTTATTTCATAACCTTGTGATTTTATTTCTTTGATTATATTGTCTAATATATTTGTATTAGTTTTTGAATTTCCATGTAGCAATATTATTTCTCCATTATGTAAATTATCAATTATTGTTTTTTGTGCTTTTTCTTCATTTGGTTGTTTATTTTCATCCCAATCCACATATGCAAAGCTCCACATCACATTCTTATAACCAAGATTGTTAGATATCTTTAATGTTCTTTCACTAAATTCTCCTTTTGGTGGTCTTATATATTTCATTTCATATGCAAATTTTTCATACATTGCTTGGTGTAATCTCATTATTTCAGTTTTTACCTCTTCATCATTTAAATCTGGCATACTTTTATGATTAACAGTATGATTTCCTAATTTCTTAATGTCAAAATTTTTAACATATTTATTTAACTTATTAAGAATTTCCAGATTTTGTTCCTATTAATAGTTACAATTCATCCTCCAATGCAATAATACTTATCGTTTTTACTATATCTAAAAATTCTTCTGCATCTTCACTTTTAATACCATTATTTATAAAAGCAATATTAGTATTTATTTCATAAAAAGAAATATCACTCCATTCCTTACCTTCGTACAAATCATTATAATATCCTATATTTGCATTTTCACCATTGTTTAGTTTTATATTCTCATTTCTTCTATTTGTACCACAAACAACAAACGGATCTTTATAATAATATAAAATTATATTTTTATCACTTTCATTTTTATATAATTTCAAAGCAAATTCATAAATGTCATTGTCATCATCTTGTAATATTTCTTCATATTTCCAAGTATTAGGTATTTTTAACTTAATAATTATGTCTTTTATTTCTTTTGAATAATTATATTCTTCTGTATATTGAGTATTCAATCTATTAACTTTTGCCACTTCATACATTAATGCCTTATATTCAACAGTTCCTCCATCTTTTAAATGAAAAGGAATTGGAACTAACAAAATTAGAATTACTATGATAATAACTACTAAAATCACTTTTTTTCTCATAAATTTCTCCTATTTTATTTGATAAATTTAAGTTTTATACTATTAAAAAGTTAGGCATTAAAGATCTACTTATAGGTATCATTGCTTATTTTATTTAAAATAGTATTTATTACCATTTTGACTGTTGGTTTTTTATCTGTTTCAAGACAAAAATATTTTATTAATTTTTTTATCTCGCATTCATAATACATTGCATTATTAGCTCTATTTATATTTGCTTTTACATTATATACAGAATCTTTATATTTATTTGCTATTACTGGATATACATTTTTTTCTAATTTTTGTAAATTTTCATTTGGATGTGAGGCTATAAATTTTATAGTTTGAATTAAATATTTTGTACCTAAATACGATATATTATAACCTAAATACATTACTTCATTTCTTATTTTTTCTTCTAAATTGTTATCGTTCTTTATTTTTTCTTTATATTCTATAAGCTCATTTACTCTATTTACTATCATATTCATTTCAGTAATTTTTAAAATAACAGAATGAACTATCGGATTTCTTATTATTTTATCTAGAAGTATTCTTTTTTCAGATTCACTAGTAATAATAATACATGAATCTATATATTTCTCTTTTTTATCTATTTTTTCTAATACTTCTATTCCGTGAATATTTTGGCATATTAATATCTAATAATATTACATCTATATTGTTTACATTATTTAGTAAGCTTATTGTTTCCTGTCCATCTCTTGCAATTGCACAAACTCTTATATTATCTTTTTTTCGATTAATATAATTCATTAAGCTGGTGGCATAACTTATATTATCATCTGCTATTAAAACATTTACCATAATATTTCTCCTACTATATATTTAAATTATGTCCTTATCTTACCATTAAATTATAATTATGTCAAAATATAGTTTTAGATTTATTCATTTCTATGTTTACTTTTCTACTTCATTAATATTTATATTTGCAATATGCCCATCTTCTTTATCATATATAAAATTAGATAATTCATATTTTTTGTTTTCTTCCATTTTCTCACTTAATTGTTTAAAACTTTCTTCTGTTTTTAATTCATAGTCAATATTATCAAACTTTATATTTATGTGACCATATTCTTGATTTCTTGTGTTAATAAAATATACTTTATCAATTAATAATATTACCTCTTTATAATCTAATTTTTTCCCTAAAATTAATAGATCACCAAAACTGTTTTCTACTACTGAATTTACATTATACATGGGAATTTTTCCTTCAATTTCATGTACTTTTTTTTGACTTAATATTAGTAAAACTATTAGTACAATATTAATTGTTATTGATATTACACATACTTTTTTCATTAATTTCTTCCTTTTTAATATATTTTTTTATTTAATTTCATACATATATTGCTTACAATTAGTGTCAACATTTCCTTCATAACCAAATGTTGTAAAAACTTGTACATAAATTTTATTTGTTTCTAAATCTTTATATAATCTAGCTTCTTGTTCCCTTATCTCAATTTTTTTTGTATTATTTTTAATATTTAACATACAATCTAAATTTTCTTCTTGCAATAATTCATTTCTTGCTAAATCTTTAGCTATATTTACTTTACTTTGACTTTCTTTACTATTTACAGTCTGTGCAGTCTTTATATTTTTATATGTATTGTCATATATTTGAGTTACAAATTGGTCTTCTACTATTAGTGTATAACAAGAATTCGTATAATATTCTTCATCTTTATATATAAGGTCTACAGTATAATAACTTCCATCTTCTTTTATTTTATATGAAAATATTTCATATTTTTCCCCTTCAAATAAATTGTTAATTGATTTTATTGCATCATATAAATTTTGATTTGTACTTTCAGTTCCATCATAATAAAATTGTTTTTCTAAAACGCGAATACAATTTGTTTCATCTATATTATTACTAGACGCCAACATAGTTGATTGTTTTTTTAATATTGTACTACCCGTACCAAAAAAACTTATGTCTTTTACTCTCCAATCGTCATATTGCTTTCCATTAGCATAACTTAATGATTCATCTACAGTTGCTCCTGTTGATAATTTAGAATTAAAATTATTTATCCAATCTGCTGCAGATCCTTGTTCAATATATTGTTTCCATCCCATCGTAATCGTTGTCCATCCACTTTTTTCAAAAACTTTATGTGCTAAATTATTTTCTCCATTTCCTGTATTACATGCTAAAAATATTGCCATTTTTACATTTCTCCAATTAACATCTTCAGTTCCTACATATTTATCTGTACTAAAACCTACAGCTACTCCTGATGAATCTGTTACAGATAAACTATATGAAGAACCATGCCCTGTTAAAAATACTATATCACTTTCTAATCTTTTTACTCCGTTTGCAAAACTTCCTCTCAATACATCAAAAGTAGCACTTTCTGTAGCATAATATGAATTATATCCCATTGAAGCATAAGTTGAAGCAGCTTTTTTTACATGTGGAATCATATACCCTTTTTCTCCCATTCCTGCTGAAAATGCACAATTTCCGGCTGCAAGTACACTACTTTTTAAAAGTGATAATACTATTATGCTTACTAGTATTATTAAAATAAATATTTTCTTACTTTTCATAATTTCCCCCTTACTAAATAAATTTTTTCTATATATTTTTTATACTACATTTCCTGTGTAAAATTACAAAAAGTTACAAAAAGTTACATCTTAATATAAAAAAATATTGTTTTGAAAAACAAATTTTATTTTTATATTGTTTTTTTTATCGAATTCGATTCGCTTAATTAATCTTTCTAATAATATTTTATTTGGTTTTTCAATTTTTAAAAACTCATTTGTAATTTTTTTAATTTCCTTAAAATCTAGTTTTACAGATTTTTTATTACTTACCTTTTGTTCCTTTTCTATGTTGCTTATCTCTTTTAAAACTTTATTTCTTTCTTTTTGTTTTTTTTCATAAATAATTTTAAAATCTTCCACTTGTATGATTTTGTTTATTTTATCTTGATAAATTTCTTCTATTGTTTTTTCAAGATTTTGTAATTTCTTTTTCAATTCTTTTAAATTATTCATGGATAAATTCTTGCTAATTTCTACTCTTATTTTTGCTTCTTTATAAATTTGTTTTAATTCTTGTTCATCAAAACTAATTTTTTCTATTTCTTGTTTTAATTTTTCTTTTGCTACATTTTCTATTAAGTCCGCTGAAATTTGTTTACAATCACATAATCCACTATAATTATTTCTTTTAGAACAAATAAAATATGCAGCTCTCCAAACTGTTCCATTTTTTCTTTTTTCTTCTCTACATCTTAAAGTAGCTTTATTTCCACACTCTGCACAATACACTAACCCTTTTAGTAGATGATCATATTTTCTTTCTCGTGATTTTGAATACCCTTTTAGTTTTTCTTGAGCCTTATTCCATGTATCAATATCTATTATTGGTTCATGCATATTTTGTAAAACTATATATTCTTCTTTTCTAGTAGCTCTTACCTTTGCTATTTTATGGCTAACTTTTTGAAATTTTCTTCCAACCACATTTCCTAAATACACTTCATTTTTTAAGATTTTTCCTATTTGACCTCTTAACCATACATATTTTCCATTTGGATTGCTACTTTTCCTTTTCATATATGTAGGTATTCTTAAATATATTGCTGGTGGTTCTATTTCTCTCCTATTTAATTCATCTGCTATTTTAATTGTTGACATTCCTTTATTGACATACATATGAAATATTTCTTTTACAATTTGTGAACTATATTCATCTGGTACTAAATGATTTTTTGTCTCTGTATCTTTTTTATATCCATAAGGTGGTATTCCTGCTTGATATTCTCCTTTTTCTATTTTTCTTTGTTTTACACTTTTTATTTTGTTTGATATGTCTTGTGCATAATAATCATTAAAACTTAATTTAAAAGTTAAAAATTGCAAACCATCTGGATTTATGGTATCTACATTGTCTCCAATTGCTATGTATCTTATATTATTTGCGGGTAAATATCTTTCTAAATAATACCCTGTGTCTATATGGTCTCTTCCAAATCTTGATAAATCTTTTGTTATGATACAATCTATTTTTTCTTCTTCTATGTCTTTTAACATTTTCTGAAATCCTGGTCTATTAAAATTTGTACCAGTATATCCATCATCAACATATTCTCCCGCTTCAGTTAATTCTTCATGTTCTTGTATATAATTATCAATAATATCCCTTTGATTTTCTATACTTTCGCTTTCTCTATCGTCTCCATCTTCTCTAGATAATCGTATGTATTTTGCAACTCTTATGGTTCTATAACTATTTACTCTATTTATTTTTATCACTCCCTTTTAGAGTAAATAGCCTATTTAAAGTTTAAATTTGACTTTAAATAAGCTTTTATTCTTCATGTAAAATTATATATTCTATATATTGTTCTTTTAATAATTCGATTATTATTTCTTTTAAATTTTCTTCTCCATATTCAATTTGAATATTTATATTTTGTCCGTTTATCATTTTTCATAGTAGTTTGTCTCCTTAAGTTTTTGTTTAATTTTATGAATTTTATTGAAAAATATTACTATACTATTAAAATGTATTAAAAAACATAAAAATCAGACAAAATTGAAAAATTTATTTTTATCACAAAAAAAAGACATCTTTTGATGCCTCTAATACATATATTTAATCTAAAATAACAACTTGTAAGTTGTCGCTTACTTTATTTTTCTTTTACACTTTTTATATTTTGCAATTCAAATCTATACTTTTGTTTTACATCTGGATATTTTTCGTGGTCAACTTCAGAAGCAAACATATCATAAGGTCTTATATATAATCGAATATCTCCATATAATGCCCTATATACTACATATTTTTCTCTTGTTTCACTATGAGTAGCAATATCTTCTACTAAATATAAATCTCCTTTAAAATGTTTATAAATTGATTTAATTTTTATTTCGTTCATAATTTTTAATCCTCCCTATAACTTACTAAATAAAAAATTTCTTTACTTTTTGCTTTTGCATATTCAATTTCAGCCTTTGTACTTTCTCCAATATATCCACCAACATTAATTACATAAATCTCTTCTGACGTATGTATTTTTTGTTTATGCATTTCATCTAGCATTTTCTTAGTTTTTTCGTCTATATCCTCTTTTTTATAAAAGGCAGGAAAGAGATACAGGATGTATCTCCTAGAAACATATAAAAACAAGTTTTCTAGTCCTCTTACTTTATGAAATAATACAGAAAAATATTGTATATCCCAAATATCTAAAAAGATTAGGCACTTTGTATTCCTCCTTTTCTTGCAACATCAAAGAAATATCCTGCTCCTCTTTCAACTACAGTTTTGAATATTTCAATTTCATCATCAGTAAAATGTCCATCTTGTTTTACTATATTATAACTTGGTAGTTCAAATATTACTGTATCAAACCCATATTCCATTAGACCTTAACTTCATTTTCTTTAATATGATATTATTAGTATAACATAAAATTATTAAATTTACTATATTTTTGTATTACTTTAAAAATTTTTATTTTATTAGAATTTTAAAGTATCATTTAATGTATCATTGTATCATTATGTATCATTGTATCATTATGTATGATTTCTCTAAATAGGCTATTACTCTAACATTTTACCTCTATATCATTCTCGGACATTAAGAAATTAGGTGTATGATTTCCAACAATATGTCCTTCATTAATCATTCTTTCTACTAATTCAGTAGCAGAATTTAAATAGTGAGCTGTTATAAAAAATGTAGCTTTAACATTATTTTCTTTTAATATATCTAATATTTGATTAGTAAAACCTGCTTCATACCCTTCATCAAATGTCAAATATATTATTTTTTCTTGGCTATTTCCTAGGCAAATACCATCATTTTCTTCTAATATTTCTCTATTTTTCTTTCCTACATCAGGTTGTTCATGATTACTATTTCTTTTTATCCCCCATGCTAATTTCTCATTGCTAACATTACCTTCACTTTTAATTTCAGAACTAGTAAATACACTTTCACTATTTGATAATTGCAATAATGGAATTATAATTCCTAGTAATATTATAGTACTTCCTATAATTATTAAATTTTTAATTTTGAATCCTTTCATGAGTTCCCCTCTTTCTAATATAAATATATATTTATACATTTTACTACTTTGCTTAAATTTTATGAATTTAAAAGATTTTTATAACTAAATATCATGTGACTTTAAAAATAGTATAATAGACTAACAAATTTTAGTTGATTTAACATAATTTTACATTATATGAATTAATCTGATTCTTATTTATAAAATCTTCCAAAAATTTGCTTTTTTCTACTTTTTATATATTGACAAGTTTGTTTTTTTAGATTATATTGATATAAGAATTGGAAATATTAGTTAATTTCTAATTTAGTTTTGTTTAAAAAGAGGGGTTATTATGTTAAATTTTGTAGTTTGCGATGATAGTTCAAATATGTTAAATAAGATTTGTAGAATGCTTGATTCAATTTTTATAGATAATAGCATTGATGCAAATATTGTTTTTCAGTCAACTGATCCTCATGAAGTTTTAAATTATGCTAATTCTAATAAAGTAGATGTATTTGTTCTAGATATTCAACTAAAATCTAATTTATCTGGTTTAGAATTAGCACAAAAAATTAGAGAACATAACAAAGATTGTTATATCATATTTACTACTGGACATTTAGAATATTCTTTATTAGCATATAAAATTAAAACTTTTGATTATTTAGCTAAACCAATTACTACAGAAAGATTAGAGGAAACTATTCTTCGATTAATAGAAGATATAAATGGTCAGCCAAAAAGATATATAAAAATTGATAGTAAAAATACACTCGTTGATGAAAATGAAATTTTATACATAAAACGTGACGGGATGAAGCTTGTATATCATACCCCTACAAAAGACTATGAAGCATATAGCTCTTTTGCTAAAATTCAACATTCTTTACCTAGTAATTTTATTAGATGTCATAAATCATATATTGTTAATATACATAAAATACTTAATGTTGAACCTGTATCTAATATGATTTACTTTGATAAAAATACCACATGTGAAATTGGTCCTAAATATAAAACAACTTTATTGGAGGTCTTAAATACATATGGAAATGTTAAATAATATTTGGAGTATATTATGTACAAAAAATATTCAGATGGTTACAATAATAACTAGTCCTTTGATGTTTATAGAAAGTTTCTTGATACTTTTATTATTTGTAAATTTATTGAATATAAAATGTTCTAATAAACAAAAATTTATTTATATTATTTTATCATCTATATGTTCAATTATTAGTAGCTTATTTATACCAAGTCCATTTAATGTTATATTTAACTATTTAATACTTTTTACTATTATCTGTGTTGTATTTAAACAAAATATTTTAAAATCTATTGCTGCATTATTACTTCCAATGTTAATATTTGCATTAGTTAATTTACTAATAGTAAATGTATATATAAAATTTTTAGGAATAACATTTGACCAAGCTGAATCTGTTCCTATTTATAGATTATTTTATCTTTCTATAGTATATATTACTGTTGCTATAATAAATTTAGTTATCAAATATAAAAATTTTAAGATTACTATATTAGATGATTTTGACAAAAATACTAAAATGATGATAGCAGTAAGTTTTATCTTTGGAATAATTACTATAATTTTACAAATTATTTTAATTGCTTATTATATAAATTTTGTTCCATTATATATTACATTTTTAAGTTTTATTGTTTTACTTGCTTATTTTTGTATAAATTTATATAGTATAAATAGAATAGCAAAATTAACTATTACAACTAAAGAGCTTGAAACATCAGAAGCATATAATAAATCCATAACAGTTTTATATGATAAAGTTAAAGGTTTCAAACATGATTTTGACAATATTGTATCATCTATTGGAGGTTATGTTGAAACAAATGATATGGATGGATTAAGAGAATATTATAAATCTCTTAGAGATGATTGTCAAAAAGCTAATAATATAGCAACACTTAATCCAAATATAATTAATAATCCAGCTATCTATAGTTTATTAACAAATAAATATCATAAAGCAGATGACCTTGGAATAAAAATCAATCTTGAATTTTTTGTTGATTTGAATGAATTTAATATTAAATCATATGAGTTTTCAAGAATACTAGGAATTTTATTAGATAATGCAATTGAAGCATCTTGTGAATGTACTGAAAAAATAATAAACATAGTTTTTAGAAACGAAAGAAATAAAAATAGAAATGTTATTATTGTTTCAAATACATATAAAGATAAGTCAGTAAATATAGAAACAATTTTTGAAAAAGGTAAAAGTGGAAAATCAAACCATTCTGGTTTAGGTTTATGGGAAATTAGACAATATATTAAGAAAAATCAGAATTTAAATCTTTATACTACTAAAAATGATAAATATTTTTCTCAACAACTTGAAATATATTATAACAAAAAATAGCCTCTAAAGGCTATTTTTTGTTTGTTCGAATTTATTATTTTAACATTAATTAAGTAATATTATTACTTTAAGGAATATATTCTTTTAATCTTTTTTTATCAATGATGCAGGCATTTTTGGTTGATGTAATACAAATATTATAAGACAAGCTGTGTTTGTAGATTTTGCATATTTTTCTGCCATATTAGCTAAAAATTTGAACATATAAACAAACCCCCTTCTTTTGTAAAAAATTTATAATATAAGAATATTAAATTTAAAATATTCTTGTATTATCTAATTTGCTGAAGCATTTTGATACACTTCATATCCATATTTTGAGCCCGTAATTTTATAAGCTAATCTAGTTATCATTATAGTTTGTACTAAATTTCCAAATAGTAAAATATTTGAAATTTGTTGATTATTTATAATTACTGCTATTATCAGCCCTATGCTTAATGTAATATATGATAATATTTTTTTCTGTTTTCTTTCACTTTTTCTAAGTATCGGAACATTTTCTGTATCTGCTGGTGCATATAATTTAATCATTATCATTCCAAATATCCAGATTACTATGGCTAATATGTATTTAATGGTTTGTTCTAAAATTATGTATTTGCCTAACAATGCTACTCCACAATAATATACTGTAGTTGATACAATACATCCTATATGAGTTTTTAAATGAAATCCTCCTGAAAATGTTCTATATGGCATTAATATCAATAATGTAATAAGTGTAAGTTTAAAAACTCCCAATATATATGAAATTGCTAAAGTTATAAAAATTTTTGGTATTTCGCCTATTATTAATTGTAACCCATACATTATAACTTCTGCTCTTTCATCATCTATCTCCGGCATCTCTTTTCGTATTTTATTTGTTAAAAATGAACAAAGTTTATCAATCATTTTTTGCTCCTTTTTATTCTTTTGTATGATTAAACTTTATCACTTTTAGAAAAATTTTTTTATTTTTGTATACTTTTTGTTAAAAATTATTTATAAAATTAACTATTTTATTTTTTATAAATTCAATTTATATTTTTATAAAAATACTTATTTACATAATAAAAACTGTAATAATTAATTATTACAGCTTTATTTTAGTATACACCAAGTTCCAACTGGTTCTGGTAAACATTTAAATATCATTTGTTTCTTTGTCACTGGATGTAATATTTTTAATTTATATGCCCATAGTGCAATTTGTTTTCCTCTACCACGAGTTCCATATTTCTGATCTCCATATATACTATGTCCAAAATTTGCTAATTGTAATCTTATCTGGTGATGTCTTCCTGTATATAATTTAATTCTTACTAGTGATAGATTTTTTATTTCGTTATATTTTAAAACTTCGTAATCCAATTTGGCAAATTTACTATTTTTCTTTTCTTTATTTACTACTTTGCTAATATTATTCCTTTGATCCTTATATAAATAGTCTTCCAATGTTCCTATTATTTTTTCAAACTTTCCGTCTACAACAGCTAAATATTCTTTTTCAAAATCCTTGTTACGAACTTGTTCACTAAGTCTTGACGCTGATTTAGATGTTTTTGCAAATATCATAATTCCACCAACTGGTCTGTCTAATCTATGTATTAATCCAATATATACATTTCCTGGTTTATTATATTTTTCTTTTATATAACCTTTTATTATTGTAAGCATATCTATATCTTCTGTTTTATCTGCTTGTGAAGGGATATTTGGTGGTTTTTCTACAACAATTATATGATTATCTTCATATATTACATTTAATTTTTTCATGTTATTTTTTCATCCATCTACCATAAATACCACATGGTAAAATTAAATTTGATTCCTTCATTGGAAGTCCAAGTTCTCCTACTTCTATTTTTCCAATGAATTTCTTCATTACCGTTAAATGTAATATATTAGACAATACTACACTTGATATTCCTGTAGTATATGAATTTATTAGAAAAAATAACGGATTATCAGATAATACATTTGTACATAATTGAACTAAATCATATATATTGTTTTCAAATTGCCATATTTCTCCATTTGTTCCTCTTCCATATGAAGGTGGATCCATTATTATTGCATCATATTTATTTCCTCTTCTTATTTCTCTATTAACAAATTTAATTACATCATCTACTATATATCTTACACTTTTTTCTTGCAAACCAGAACTTAAAACATTTTCCTTTGCCCATAATGTCATTCCTTTTGAACTATCAACATGTGTACAACTTGCTCCTGCATATAAGCAAGCAACAGTAGCTCCACCTGTATATGCAAATAAATTTAATACTTTAATATCTCTTTTCTCGTTTTTTATTTTCTCAATAATCCAATCCCAGTTAATTGCTTGTTCAGGAAATAGCCCTGTATGCTTAAATCCCATAAGTTTTATATTAAATGTTAGATTCTTATAACTTACTTCCCATTTATCTGGTATCTGATTTTTATATTCCCATGTTCCTCCACCTGTTTTACTTCTATGATATACTGCATTTGCTTGTTTCCATTTTTCTTTAAATGTTTTTTGTTTCCAAACTATCTGTGGATCTGGTCTTGATAATATTATTTTTCCCCATTTCTCTAATTTTTGTCCATCTGCCATGTCTAAAATTTCATAATCTTTCCAATTATTTGCTATATCCATTTTTATTTCCTTTTCTAAATATTTATTATATAATTTGAATATTACCTAATATATTAATAAAATTAAATATCAAAAATATATTTAGTATTGAAAAACTTGCGAATATCGCTATCAGCCATAAAATTAATTTATTATCTTTCTTATTGTTTTTTATTGTATAATTTTCTTGTGCAATACTAACATTATACATACTTTTCCCCTCCTAAAAAAGCTTGTCTATATATGTATATGCTAGTTAATTGTTTTTATGACTAAAATTTTATGATAAATTATAATCAATATAAAAAAACGGCTTTGCTTTGCTACAAATTACCGTTTTAATGTATTAATTATGCTTTTTTTGCAATTTCTGCGATTTCAGCAAATGCTTTTTCATCACTTACTGCTATTTCAGCAAGCATTTTTCTGTTTATTGTTACATTAGCTTTTTTTAATCCTGCAATTAATCTGCTATATGTTAACCCATTCATTCTTGCAGCAGCATTTATTCTTGTTATCCATAATTTTCTAAAATCACTCTTTTTATCTTTTCTTCCCACATATGCATATGATAATGATTTTAATACTGCTTGATTTGCATTTCTAAATCTATAATGTTTTGCTCCATAATATCCTTTTGCTTGTTTTAATATTTTTTTATGTCTTGCTCTTGTTATTTTTGCTGTTTTTACTCTTGCCATTTTATTTTCACTCCTTTTCTTATTTTATTATCCACCATATGGCATTAATTTTTTAATTGTTTTTTCACAAGTCTTATCTGCATAAGCTCCTGGACGCCTACTAGATAATTTTTGTCTCTTTGTTTTGTTTGCTAATAAATGTCTCCTATTAGCTGTTGTTCTTTTTACTTTTCCTTTTGCTGTTAAAGAATATCTTTTTCTTGCTGCTTTATTTGTTTTTAATTTTGGCATATTGATTACCCCTTTCGTAATTAATTTTATTATTAAGCAATTAAGCTTTTTTAGCTAATATAATAAATAGATTTTTTCCTTCTAATTTAGGTACTTTTTCAGTTACTGCAATATCTTTTAGTTCGTTAATAAATTTATTTAATACATTTTCTCCTAATTTGATATTATTTAGTTCCCTTCCCCTAAATCTAACAGTTATTTTTACTTTATTTCCATCTTCTAAAAATTTTCTTATATTTTTAGATTTGAATCCAAAATCGTGTTCCTCAATATTTGGTGTTATTCTTATTTCTTTTGTTTCTTGAATTTTTTGTTTTTTCTTTGCTTCTTTTTCTTTTTTAGCTTGCTCAAATTTATATTTTCCATAATCCATTATTTTGCAAACTGGTATCGCTGAATTAGGTGAAACTAATACTAAATCTAATTTCTTTTCATATGCAATCTCTAAAGCTTTATTTATTTCAGTTACTCCTAATTTTTCTCCATTATCACTTATAAGTTGCACTTCTTTTGCTCTAATTTGTTCATTAATTAGTAACTCTTGTTTTATACAAAACACCTCCAAAAATTTTCTCCCAATTTTTATAAAAAAAATTGACTTTGTATTAAAGTCAATCCACATTATATAAATATCTTTAATTTTAAAATAAATTATTAGTATTTTTATTGATATTTATAACCTTTTCCACAAAGTTAAGGTGAGAAGTGGATAACTTCTTCTTATAATGGTATTATTATACAGCTTTTTTAGTTAATTGTCAATACTTTTGTTTTATTATAACATCTATTTTTTATTCAAATTTTCTATATTTTACATTACATGATCTCAATAATAGCTTTGAGGCAATATATGCATCTTTTTCTTCATATTTATCAGATAAATATATTACTTCTTTAATTCCAGATTGGATTATTAATTTTGCACATTCATTACATGGAAACATATCTACATATATTTTTGCATTTTTTAACTCATTTGTGTTTCCTTTAAAATTTAAAATTGCATTTAATTCTGCGTGGCATACATATAAATATTTCGTATATATTAGTTCTCCTTCTCTTCCCCATGGCATATCTTTATCTTCTAATCCATTTGGAGCTCCATTATATCCTATTGATAATATTCTATTATCATTGCTTACAATACATGCTCCTACTTGAGTATTTGGGTCTTTACTTCTCCTTGCAGATAGTTTAGCAATTTCCATAAAATACTCGTCCCAACTTAAATAATTCGTTCTTGCTTCATTATCAGATTTTTGACAATTTTTTTTCCATTCTTCAAAAGATATTTTCATTTTACCTCCTTAAAAATTATTTTTTTATTTTTAATTCTTTTGCTACTTTTATTAATCCTACAAATAAAGGTGAAGGTCTATTTGGTCTTGATTTTAATTCTGGATGAAATTGTGATGCTATAAAGTATGGATGGTTTTTATATTCTACTATTTCTACTAGTTTTCCATCTGGTGATGTTCCAGAACATATTAATCCTACTTCTTCTAGCATTTTTTTATATTCATTATTATACTCAAATCTATGTCTATGTCTTTCAGAAATTTGGCTTGTTTGGTATAGTTCTTGTGCTAAACTTCCATCTTTTAATATGCACTTATATGCACCTAATCTCATTGTTCCACCTTTTTTATCTATCTCCTTTTGTTCTTCCATCATATGTATAACAGGATTTGTAGTTTTCTTATTAAATTCTGTTGAATTTGCATCTTTCAATCCTAAAACATTTCTTGCAAATTCCACAACTGCCATTTGCATCCCTAAACATATTCCTAAAAATGGTATTTTATTTTGTCTTGCATATTTTATTGCTTCTATCTTTCCTTCTATACCTCTACTTCCAAATCCTCCTGGTGCAATTATTGCATTTACACCTTTTAAAGTTTTCTCTACTGTTTCTGGTGTTATTGTTTCTGAATCAATCAGTTTTATTTCTACATTTATATTGTTTGCAAAACCTGCATGGTGTAGACTCTCTATAACAGATATATATGAATCTTCAAGTTTTATATATTTTCCAACTATTGCTACTACTACTTTTTCATTTCCTATGTTTATAATATTATCTATCATTTCTTGCCATTTTGTATTATCTGGTATATATCTATCTAATTTTAATTTATTGCATACTTCCCTTGCTAGTCCTTCTTGTTCAAGCATTAAAGGTACTGCATAAAGGTTTTCTGCAGTTTTATTTTGTATAACACTAGTTTTACGTACATTACAAAATAATGCTAATTTTTCTCTTACACTGTCCGGAATTTCTTGCTGTGTTCTGCAAACTAATATATCTGGCTTTATACCTAAACTTTGTAATTCTTTTACAGAATGTTGAGTTGGCTTTGATTTTATCTCATTTGAGCCAAATACATATGGTAATAATGTTACATGTATGTATGCTACATCTTCTGGATTTTTCTCAAGTCCTACTTGCCTTATAGCTTCAATTATTGATAAACCTTCTATATCTCCAACTGTTCCTCCTACTTCTGTAATTACTATGTCTGTATCTGTTTCTTCAAAACTGTAAATTTTTTCTTTTATTTCATTAGTAATATGTGGTATTACTTGAACTGTTTTTCCTAAATAGTCTCCTTTTCTTTCTTTTTTTATTACATTCAAATATATTTTTCCCATTGTTACACTTGAATTTTCTGTTAAATTTTCATCTATAAATCTTTCATAATGTCCTAAATCTAAATCAGTTTCTGCTCCATCATCTGTTACAAAAACTTCTCCATGTTCGTATGGACTCATTGTTCCTGGATCTATATTTATATATGGATCAAATTTTTGTATAGTTACTTTATACCCTCTATTTTTTAGTAATCTTCCTAATGATGCTGCTGTTATTCCTTTTCCCAATCCTGAAACTACCCCACCAGTCACAAATATATATTTTGTATTCATATATTTATTTCCTCCCATAATTTTTTATAAATTGAAACTAAAAAATAGATTAAAAATTTAAATCCACAAAAAAGGGGTTTTTTTTTAATCTATTTGATATTTTTATCTTAACACTTTTTCTATTTTTTAGCAATAATTTTTTAATAATTTTGTCATATTTTATTAACTTTTATTTCTTTGTTTTTCTAAAAAGTTGGATATCCATTTTCTCCAATTTTCCATATATTCCATCCTTCTGGATATTCTCCATTTTCATTTTTATATGAATTTAAGAGTTCTACAAATTCTTCAT
>CAMMHE010000017.1 GCA_946496575.1 uncultured Clostridium sp.
ATACTATTAATTTTTTATATAAATTTGTTTCACATCATTGACACATATACATTTTACAAAAAATTTAATTTTTGTTTAAAATTCTTTCTAGTTCTTTATTTCTTTTTATCTTTTTTGTTGTTGTTTTGATTAACTCTTGATCCGTTAAAATTATATTTTTTATATATTTATATTTTGGAAAAGTCTTGTTAATTTCTTTTATTTGTTTCCAAATTATTTCTTTAATTTCATCTAATGACAAATTTTCATATTTTTCATCTACTAATTCTTTATCATACACTACTTTTACAGATAATTTTATATCTGTATTGTCTTTTGGGTCTGGTAATCCGAAAACCATTGATTCTTTTACAAGCTCAATCTTATTAACTAATTCTTCTAGTTCTTCTGGAAATACTTTTTTTCCATTTTTTAAAACTATCATATTCTTATGTCTGCCTGAAATATATAAGAATCCTTTTTCGTCAAATCGTCCTAAATCTCCTGTATAAAACCATCCATCCCTTATTACTTCTTTAGTCGCTTCTTCATTTTTATAATATCCAAGCATAACATTCTTTCCACGTACCGCTATTTCTCCTATTCCATTTTCATCTGGAGCTTCTATTTTTAGTTCTATATTTTTAAGCGGTTTTCCAACAGATCCGGGTTTTAAACAATTGTAATTTTCAGATGAAACTACTGGTGAAGTTTCTGTTAAGCCATACCCTTGTGTAGTTACTATTCCAAAATCATTTAATGTATTTATTATTTCAACATTTGCTGGAGCACCTCCAAGAACGACATATTCTAATTTTCCACCTAATCCATTTATTATTTCTTTAAATAATATTCTTCTTAAATCAATATGAAATTTTCTTAAAATATTACTAATTTTTCTGGCATTTTCTACTTTTTTAGTTTTTCCCTTTTTTTCTATTTCTTTAGAGACTCTTCTATAAATTGCTTCAATTATTAATGGTACTCCAACAAAAACTGTTACTCCATATTCTTTTAAGTTTTGAGAAATATATTTTAGTCCATCTGTATATACAGTTTTAGCACCTGATGCTAGCATCATTAATAATCCTGTTGAGCCATATACATGATGAAATGGCAACAATGCTATGTTTACATCTGTCGGCATAATACATTGAGATATTTGCATTGAATATATATTTGCTGCTATATTTTTATGTGATAGCATTACTGCTTTTGACTCTGAAGTCGTTCCTGAAGTAAATATTAGTTCTGCTATTTTATTTTCATCTATTTTTGCATCAATATATTCTCTTTCACCACTTTGTATAAGTTTTTTCCCTGTTTCTTCAATTTCTTTTAATGATATATATTTTTCTGATTTTTGCATGCTTATATATTCTTTTATTTTTACATTTTTATTATTTTTTATTCTTTCCATATATTCAGAAAATTTGCTATCAAATATAATTGCATATGCTTCACTTCTTATTATTGTTCTTTCAAGTTCTTCATATTGTAAATCTTTATCGATTGGTACTAATATATTTCCACCTAATAATACAGATAAATGAACTAATGACCAATTATAACTATTTTTTCCAATTATTGCTATTTTTTGTTTTTTATTTGCTTTTTAAATAGCCCTGTTCCTAAATTATTTATATTTTGCAAAAATTGTTCATAAGTTATATTTACATATGTTGTTTTTTCTCCATCTTTCTCCTTTAATGTAAATGCTATATTATTTTTATAAATTTCTGTTGAATTATATATTATTTCTTTTATATTTTTAAATTCCTTTAGATTTTTTGGTGCTTTCCTTTTCATTATTTTTACCTCTCATATATTAGCTTATTAAATTTTTTCTTCTTAATTGACCACATGCTGCATCAATATCTGAACCAAGTTCTCTTCTTATTGTTGCAACTATTCCATGACTATTTAAATAATCTCTAAATGTTATTATACTCTCATTTGAACTTTTTATATATATTCCATTTTCTATATTGTTAATTGGTATTAGATTCACATGACAAATCATTCCTTTTAATAATTTCACAAGTTTTTTTGCATCTTCTATATTATCATTATTATTTTTTGCCAAAGCATATTCAAAAGATATTCTTCTGTTTGTTTTTTCTATATAATCTTTACATGCTTTTAAAAGTTCTTCTATATTATATACATTATTTATTGGCATCATACTACTTCTTTTTTCGTCAGTTACTGCATGTAAAGAAATTGAAAGTGTGCATTGAATATTTTCATCTGCTAATTTATAAATATTAGGTACTAATCCACTAGTTGAAATACTTATATGGCGTGCTCCAATATTTATACCTTTTTGATTGTTAATTATTCTTATTGCATTAACAACATTATCATAATTATCTAATGGTTCACCTATTCCCATAAAAACAACATTTGATATTTTTATTTTTTCTTCTCTTTCTACAGCTAATAATTGCTCAACAATTTCTCCTGCTGTAAGATTTCTTACAAATTGTATTCCTGTTGATGCACAAAATTTACATCCCATTTTACATCCAATTTGAGAAGATACACATATGCTATAACCATGATGATATTTCATAAGTACTGTTTCTATTGCATTTCCATCTAATACATCAAATAAATATTTTTTGGTTCCATCATTTGCTTCTTGCTTTTTTAATATTTTATAAATACATAATGTATAATTTTGTTTTAATTTATTTCTTAACTCTACAGATATATTTGTCATGTCATTAAATTTTGTTACATTAGATTCAAATATCCACTTAAATACCTGTTCTGCTCGGAAAGGCTTTTCCCCCATTTCAATAAATTCTCTTTTTAATTCTTCCAAATTATAATCTTTGATATTTTTCATTTTTATGTTTTCCTTTTTATTTTTAATATGGCTATTATAGCATAGAAATTTTATTTTTTCTACATATTTTATTGTTTTGTAGTATGTTTTTGTATATAATAATTATACATTATATCAAAGAAGGAGAAATATATTTTATGGAAATTTCTAAAAAACAAGCAAAAGAAATCGTTCAAATTTTAAAAAATACATATCCAGATGCAAAATGTAGTTTAAATTTTAATACTCCATTTGAAGCAGTTGTCGCAGTGATCCTTTCTGCTCAATGTACTGATGAGCGTGTAAATCAAACTACACCTGCACTTTTTAAAAGGTGTAAATCTATAAATGACTTTGCTACTATTAACATTGAAGAATTAGAAAATTTAATTCACCCATGTGGTTTTTACAAAAATAAAGCTTCTAATATTAAGGCATGTGCAGAACAAGTATTACACAGGTTTAATGGCATAGTTCCATCTACAATGGAGGAATTAGTATCTCTTCCTGGGGTTGGTCGAAAAACAGCTAATGTTGTTTTACTTGAAGTTTTCGGAATTGCAAATGGTATTGCAGTTGATACTCATGCTAAAAGAATTTCTAATAAATTAGGGCTTTCATCAAATTCTGATCCTATAAAAATAGAACAAGATTTACTTAAAATCTTCTCAAAGGATGATTTAAAATTCATTAATCACCTTCTTGTATGGCATGGCAGAAACTGTTGTTCTGCTATAAAACCAAAATGCAATAATTGCACTATTAATAAATTTTGTAAAACTTATCTATCTGAATCACTTTAAAGAATATTTTTGCCCTTTTTTGTTATAATAGATTTAAGAGGTGATATTTTGACAAATATAAATTGTTCTTCAAATTGTATTTATCAAAAAGATGGCAAATGCAACTATAGCTTAATAGATATTGGAAAAATATCTTCTACCTCAAATTGTGCATACTTTATAAACAAGTCCATAAAAGAAAAAAAGGTTCAATAATTATATGAACCTTTTTTCTATATTTCGATTATTCTTTCCCATGGTAAGTTTTTTTTGCCAAAATGACCATAATTGGTTGTATTAGAATATATTGGTTGCTTTAAATTTAAATATTTTATAATTCCATCTGGTGTTAAATCAAATTTGTTTTTTATTATTCCAATTATTTCTTCTTCTGCTTTTGTATTTGTACCAAATGTATCTATATATATTGAAAGTGGCTCTTTTAAGCCTATAGCATATGATACTTGCATTTCGCATTTTTTAGCATATCCATTTGCTACTATATTTTTTGCAATATGTCTTAACATATACGCTGCTGACCTGTCCACTTTACTTGGATCTTTTCCAGAAAAAGCTCCTCCTCCATGTCTAGAATATCCTCCATATGTGTCTACTATTATTTTTCTTCCTGTTAGACCTGTATCTCCCAATGGTCCACCTATTATAAATCTGCCTGTTGGATTTATATATATATTTGTATTCTCATCTATCATTTCTTTTGGTATTATTGGCTTTATAACATTTTCTATTACCGATTTTCTTACTTCTTCTATAGTAACACTTCCGAAGATGTTGGGTAGAAATTAATATAGTTTCTATTCGTTTTGGCAAATTTCCTTCATACTCAACAGTTACTTGAGTTTTTCCATCTGGTCTTAAAAATGGAATTATATTTTCTTTTCTTACTTTAGTTAGCCTTTTTGATAGTTTATGAGCCATATTTATTGCATATGGCATATAATTATCTGTTTCGTCACATGCGTATCCAAACATTATACCTTGGTCACCAGCTCCTCCTACATCTACTCCTAATGCAATATCTGGGCTTTGTTTAGTTATTTGAACTAAAATTTTACATGTTTTATAGTCAATATCTGTTTGACTATTATCAAATCCAATTTCTTTAATTTTATTTCTAGCAATTTCTTCTATATTGATTTTAGCATTTGTTGTAATTTGTCCTGCAATTGTAACTATATCGCTAGTTGCAAAAGTTTCTACTGCAACTCTAGAATTTGGATCTTGTTTTAAACACTCATCCAAAATGGCATCTGATATGCTATCACATAATTTATCTGGATGCCCTTCTGTAACACTTTCTGATGTAAAGTAATATTTTTTCATTTAGATTCCTCCTATAACTATTTTAGATAGAGGTTTTTTGTATTTTTGCATAAAAAAAACCTTAACTACATGAGCAAGGTCTAATAAATTTTTATTTATTATCCAAAGCTCTACTTTGCCGGTTTTAGCACCTTGTTTTTTTACAGGTTGCTGTGGAGTCATAAAGCCGTTCTCTCGTCCACTCTTAATAAATTTATTTTATAATTATATAATACTTTTTTACATTTATCAAGTATTTTTAACATAATTATATATTATATTATTTCTTTATATTATTTTTTACTGCTATTAATAATTCATTATCTTTTACAATATCTCGTTTACCATTATATTCGTATATTTCACCTGGCTTATATGTAGTATATCCTAAATTATTTAATCTTGTTTCACTTAATTGTAAAAGTTTTTTTATTGATGGCTCTGTTAAATCCATTTTTACTCTTAATTCGTAAAATGTAAATACTAATATTTCACTATTTTGCCTTATTTTATTATCTAAATATTCTGTAATATCTGCTAACATATTAACCTCCATTTTGTTGGTATATTTATGTATATACTATAACATAATAATAAAAAAAAATCTAGAATATTTTTAATATTCTAGTTTTGTGGTGCTCCTTCAAGGACTTGAACCTTGGACCCACCGGTTATGAGCCGGTTGCTCTGACCAACTGAGCTAAAGGAGCATTAGAATTTTTAATGTTTTATCTAACGCAAGTTAAAGTATAAAACAATTTATCTAAATTGTCAATAGTTTTTTAATAATTTTTTATATTTTTTGAACAGCATTCATTTTGTCAAAACACTTGTATTCATTATTTTATTCTTGTATAGTAAAATAAATTATTCGTTTTACTTAAATCTGAATTCTATTTCTGTAAATATTGGTTTCCATTTATTTACTTTGAATTTATATTTTATTTATGCTAACATTTATATGATACAGATTAGAGGTGTTTTTATGTTTTTAATAAATATTATAAAAATTTTTAAGGAAACAAACAAAAAAATTTTACAACTTATGAAAAACGGACTAGTATTTTCTTTTGCAATATGCATCATTGCAACACTTATATTATTTACATATTTATTTTTCTATCATAGCTCATTTTTATATTTATTAGGACTTACATGTTTTAAAATTGGCACTATTATTGCAGTAGAATTCATTATATGTGGACTTTCTGTAGACGCTATTGCAAATAGAGGATTGTAATTTTATATTTTTACTTTTAAAAAATAACCCCCTCAAAGTTTATAACTTTTTGGGGCTTATTTTATTGATTATTTATTTCCTGTATAAACATTTTATTTAACATTTGAGGATTTGCTTTTCCTTTTGTTTCTTTCATTGCTTGACCAACTAAAAAACCTAATGCTCTGTCTTTTCCAGCTTTATAATCTATAATTGATTGTGGATTTGCTTCTAATATTTTTAGTACAATATCTTTTATTATTGATTCATCTGATATTTGAATCCATCCTTTTTCTTTTATTATTTCTTCTGGATCTCTTGGATTTTCAAATAATTCTTCTAAAACTTTTTTTCCAATACTTGAGCTTATTGTTCCTTTATCAATTAACATTACCAATTTTGCCAATTGATTTGCATCAAAAGGTATTGCTATTGGTTCCATTTCTGTTTCATTTAAAATTCGTGATATGTCTGAAATTATCCAATTTCCTACTGCTTTTGTATTTCCACAAATTTTACTTGCTTTCTCAAATAAATCTGATAAATATTTTGAAGAAATTATTATTTTTGCATCTTTTTCTGATAGTTTGTATTCTTCTAAATATCTTTTTTTTCTACTTTCTGGTAATTCTGGTAAGTTATTTTTTATGTTTTGTATATATTCATCTGATAATCTAATTGCTACTAAATCTGGATCTGGAAAATATCTATAATCTTGTGCATCTTCCTTTTCTCTCATCGAAAATGTTTTCCCTGATACTTCATCCCACCTTAAGGTTTCTTGCACTATTTTTCCTCCTGATTCAATAACATCGATTTGCCTCTGTGCTTCATATTCTATTGCTCTTGAAATACTCCTAAATGAATTCATGTTTTTCATTTCTGTACGTTGTCCAAATTTTTTATCGCCTTTTTTATGAACAGATACATTTACATCTGCTCTTAATGATCCTTCTTCCATCTTACAGTCTGAAACTTCGATATATTCCAATATTGATTTTAATTTTCTTAAATATTGTTCTGCATCTTCTGCACTTCTCATATCTGGTTCAGATACTATTTCAATTAATGGAACTCCTGCACGATTTAAATCTATTAAACTTCCTCCACTTAAATCATCATGATTTAATTTTCCTGCATCTTCTTCTATATGAATTCTAGTTATTCCAATCTTTTTTGAACCATTTGTAGTTTCTATTTCTATATTTCCGTCTATACACAATGGTTTATCATATTGAGATATTTGATATGATTTTGGTAAATCTGGATAAAAATAATTTTTTCTGTCATTTTTACTGTTTGTTTCTATTTTACAATTAGTTGCTAACCCTGCTTTAACAGCATATTCTACAACTTTTTCGTTAAGCACTGGCAGTGTACCTGGCATTGCCATACATATTGGGCAAACTTGTGTATTAGGTTTTGCACCAAATGAAGTTGGGCAATTACAAAATATTTTTGTATTTGTTGATAATTCTGCATGTACTTCTAATCCAATTACTATTTCATAATCTGTTTTTGCCATTTGCTACACCTCTTCTCTATTTTTTGTTTTATTATCTTTGCTAATATTTTCTTTTTTGAATGTAGGTCTATAGTTTTCTCTAAATTTTACTATTTGTTCATATGCATATGCTACTTTTAATATTGTTTCTTCACAGAATTTATTTCCTATTAATTGTATTCCTATTGGTAACCCTTTACTGTCAATTCCACATGGGATTGACATTCCAGGAAGACCTGCTATATTTACAGATACTGTACATATGTCTGCCAAATACATTTGTAAAGGATTTTTTGATTTTTCTCCTATTTTAAATGCAGTTGTAGGTGTTGTAGGAGTTAGTATTACATCATATTTTTTAAATGCTTCATTAAATTTATTTATTACAAGGGTTCGCACCTGTTGTGCCTTTTTATAATATGCATCATAATATCCTGAAGATAGTACATATGTTCCAAGTATAATTCTTCTTTTTACTTCTGATCCAAATGCTTCACTTCTAGAATTTCTATATAGTTCTCTTATATTATTGTAATTTTTAGTTCTGTATCCATAACGTATTCCATCATATCTTCCTAAATTTGAACTTGCTTCTGCACATGCAATTATGTAATATGTAGCAAGCGATAATTTTTCAACATCCAAAGAGAATTCTTCTACTTCAGCTCCAAGTTTTTTATATTCTTCTACTGCTTTTAGGAAACATTGTTTTACTTCTTCATTTATTCCTTCTCCATAAAATTGCTTTGGAATACCTATTTTTATTCCTTTTATATCTTTTCCTATTGATTTCGAATAATCTTTAAATCCTATATCTGCAGATGTTGTATCTTTTTTATCATGACCTGCAATTATATTTAAAAGATTAGCACAATCTTTTACATCTTTTGTGAATACTCCTACTTGATCTAAAGATGAAGCAAACGCTATAACACCATATCTTGATACTAATCCATATGTTGGTTTTAACCCTACTACTCCACATAGGGCTGCTGGTTGACGTATTGAGCCTCCTGTATCTGTTCCTAATGCCCATGGTACCATATCAGCTGCAACAGCTGCAGCTGATCCACCAGAAGATCCTCCTGGTATACGATCTAAATCCCATGGGTTCTTTGTTTTTTTAAAATATGAATATTCTGTTGAACTTCCCATAGCAAATTCATCCATGTTTAACTTCCCAAGACTTATTAGTTTTTTCTCATTTATTTTTTCTATTACAGTTGCATCATATGGAGATATGAAATCTTCTAACATTTTTGATGCACAAGTAGTACGTACACCTTTTGTACAAATTATGTCTTTTATTCCTATTGGTATTCCCGCAAAAGGAGAAATATTGATATCATTTACTATTTCCCTGTCAATTTTTTTTGCCTTTTCTAATGCTTCTTCTAATTGAAGGGTTATAAATGCATTTATTTCAGGTTCTTTTTCATTTATTCTCTTAATATATGCTTCTATAATTTGTGTTACTGTTAATTCTTTTTTTTGTAATTTTTCTTGTAATTCATGTACTGTTAATCCTATTATGTCCATTCATTTTCCTCCTTAATTAATTACTTTTGGAATTTTAAACATATTTTGATTTTTATCTGGTGCATTTTGCATTAACATTTCTATATCTTCAAAATGCTTTATTTCATCTTTTCTAAATACATTTTTTGCTTCATTAGATCCTATTGTTATATCTAAATTGCCTACTTGTTCTTTGTTTACTATATCTGCAAAATTTAAGATTTCTTGTAAATTTGATATATATTCATCTAACTCATTTTCTTCTAAATTTAAATTTGCTAACTCTGCTATATGCAAAATTTCTTCTTTACTAACTTTCATTATTTTTCCTTTCTTTGTGACAATACTACTTTTTTATGATATCTTTTATTTCTGTTTCTAATATATTTTTTAGCATATTACAACTTTTATCTAGTTTTTCTTGGTCTTCTTTATTTAATTTAAGTTCAAGTATTTCTTTTATACCTTTTCTATTTATTACTGCTGGAACTCCTATATATATATCATTTTGTCCGTATTGGTTGTTTAAATATGTGGATACAGTTAAAATAGCATTTTCATCATTTAATATTGCTTTTACTATTCTGTTTAGTGCAAGTCCTATTCCATAATAAGTTGCTTTTTTCTTTTCGATTATTTCATAAGCTGCTTTCCATACTCCATCATGTATCTTTTTTAAGTCTTCCATTGGATGGTTATTGTCTTTCATAATATCTATCATATTCTTGCAACCTACATAACAATGTTCCCATGGTACTAATGAAGAGTCTCCATGTTCTCCTAAAATATATGCATGGACATTTTTGCTTGATACTTGTAAATAATCTCCAATTAGATATCTAAGTCTAGCTGTATCTAATACTGTTCCTGAACCAATTACCCTATTTGTTGGTAGACCTGATACTTTAGATACTACATAGCTCATCAAATCTACAGGATTACTTGCTACTACTATGATTCCATTAAATCCACTTGCCATTATATTTTCAGTAATATTTTTCATTATTTTTGCATTTGCTACTGTTAATTCAAGCCTTGATTGCCCTGGTTTTTGATTTAATCCAGCTGTTATTACAATCACACTTGCATCTTTGCATTCTGAATAATCTCCTGATTTTATTTTCATTCTTTGTGGTGCATATGGAAGTCCATGTGATAAGTCCATTGCCTCCCCTTGAGTTTTATTTTCATCTATATCTATTAATACTAATTCTTCTATTCCTCCTTGATTTAAAACAGAATATGCCATACTCATTCCAACAAATCCTGCTCCTATAATTACTAACTTTCTTTTTTCTTGCATATATAATTACCTCCTTTAAATTCTTACTTATAAATTTTATTAGTTTTCCGTTTTCAACGGTATTATTATACTACACATTTTTCAATATTTAAATACATTTTTTAAATATTTTTTAATGTATTTTTTACAATCACAGCAAACATTTAAAGTAGTTACTTAAAAAAGCTAAATTCTATTGCTAAATTTTATAAAATATGTATAATTAAAGTGTCGATATAGCATTGTGACATTCGACAAAATTCTAATACCAGGAGGGGTTTTTTATGAAAACTCACGGAAACAATGTAGGATTTAATCGTTTTAGTGTCAATGGTGCCCGGCCGGCAGCAATCACCTCCAAAATGCGAAGGGAATTACTCCCTACCGAATGTCACCAACGTGGAAATGTTCCTCCTTAAGGAGGAATTACAACCATGTAAAGGCGGGTGGAAGCTGAATAAGCTTCCACCCGTTTATTTTTCATGTACAAATAAATTTTATTATATCTTTAAATTACTTATAATATCTGTACAAATTAATATTTTTATGATATAATGCCCAAAAATAAGGAGGTATGCTTATGTCAGTTTCTGAAAACAATAATAAGCTTGCCGAAAATAAAGTATTAATTCTGTACATGCTTAATAAAATTAACAAAGATGTTTCAGATAGTAGTCTCTTTAAGATAATTTCTTCAATTAATGATATTAATTATTTTTATTTCGGTCAAACTTTAAATGATTTAGTAGAAACTCGTTTAGTTGATTCATATACTAAAGACAAAGAAACAATTTTTAGAATTACATCTGAAGGAAAAACTGCATTATCTCTTACAAATGATTTATTGCCTGGTATAATAAAATTAAAAGCTGATAATATATTTAAAAAAGAACTTTCTAATATTGAAGAAGAATCTTCTGTGATAGCTGAATATATACCTAAAAATGAAAATGATTATACAATAAAATGCAAAATTGTAGAAAATAATGAAACAATTTTTGAAGTTAGCACTTTTGCAGGTTCAAGAGAAAATGCTAAAAAAATCGTTGACAATTGGAATAAAAATGCTAATGCCATATTCCCTAAAATACTTGATTTATTGCTAAACGGGAATATTTAACATTATATGAATGGCCATGACTTTCTGGCCTTATTTTTATTTTAATACATAAGATATATAAATCAATTATAAATTATTACATTTTTTTCACAGATTTTTCACAAATGTATTGTATTCTATATTTGTATTTGGGATATCATATATATGTTATATAAGGAGGTTTGTTGTAATGGAAAACGATAATAATTTAAATAATAGTATCAATCCAAAAAATTTTGAATCAGAACCTATAAATTCTAATAGATTTCAAGTTGTTTCTGATCCAAATTTAAAAAATAATTTTAATTATTCCAATAATAATTCAAAAAAATCAAATGGTGGTTTTGCTAAAAATATTGTTATACCATTCTTTAGTGGTATAGTTGGTTGTAGTTTAGTTTTAGGTATGTGTTTTGGAGTACCTTCAATTAAAGAAAAAATAATTGGTAAAAATTCAGTAACTTCTACTTCTACATCTTCTTCATTAAGTACAAATTCTAATAGTTTAGGAACTGTTTCACAAGTTAATCTTACAAATTATTCTGATACTGCTGTCTATGCTGCCAATAAAATATTACCATCTATTGTTGGAATAGAAATTACGTATAAGGTATCTTCACCATTTTTTATGTTCGGTGGGCAATCTTCTTCAACTGCTACTGCATCTGGTTCAGGTATTATAATTAGTGAAGATGGATATATTTTAACTAACAATCATGTTGTTGATACTTCATCTTCATCATATTCTTATTATGAAATATCTAAAGCAAGTAGTATTAAAGTAAAATTATATGATACTGATACAACTTATGATGCTACAATTATTGGGCAAGATTCTCAAACAGATTTAGCCGTATTAAAAATAGATGTAAGTGGTTTAACTTCTGCTGAATTTGCTGATTCAGATTCTGTTAAAATTGGTGAATTTGCTATGGCAATTGGTAATCCATTGGGACTAGGAAGTAGCATAACTTGTGGAGTTGTAAGTGCTGTTAACAGGGCTGTTACTAATGAAGGTACAACATACACTTGTATTCAAACAGATGCTGCTATAAATTCTGGCAATAGTGGTGGTGCACTAGTAAATAGTGAAGGTAAAGTTATAGGTATTAATACTTTAAAACTTTCTGGTACTGGTGTAGAAGGTATAGGATTTGCAATTCCTATTAATTCTACTTTAGATATAATAGATCAGCTTATTGAAAATAATAAAGTTTTACGACCTTATATAGGAATTACTACTCAAGATTTGACAGAAGAAATTGCTAAAGCTAATGATTTAGTTGTAGGAATTTATGTAAAATCAATTGCTGATTTTTCTGCAGCAGAAAAGGCTGGATTAAAAGTTGGAGATGTTATTATAAAAGCTGATGGTAAAGATGTTTCTACAGCTAGTGAATTAAATGAGATAAGAGATACACATAAAATTGGAGATGAAATGACTCTTACAATTAATAGAAATGGAAGTGAAAAAGAAATAAAAGTTGTTTTACAAGAAGCACCATAATTTCACCTTTATTTCACAATTAGGACAAATAATTATTATATATTATAAATATAATCAGTTACAAACTACTGATTAAAAACATCCCCTTTTATTTTCGAAAAAAGAAGAGAAGCTACCCCGCTTCTCTTTTTGCATTTAGTTAAATTAAAATATTACTAAATCTAGCTCACTTGTATAATTTTCATTTCCATATGGATAAATTAAATATAAAAAGCCATCTTTTCCTAAAAAAAATTCAGTTGTGTTTTCTATTTTATACATATCATCTGTATAATCTCTTTCAAAAATATTATATCCTAATTTTTTTAGTTCCTCTACTTTTGCTTGTTCAGACTTTATTTTTTCTATAATTTTATTTTCTACTTCATTTGTAGTTAAATTTTTCATTTCTAGAATTTCATTAAGGTGAATTTCTTTATTATTATGGAAATCATAATTATAAGTCTGAATTATTGTTCTTTGAGCATTTGTCCTTCCCTCTTTTAATACTGAACGTATTATTATTGATAATATATTATTCTCATTTATATATGCTACATAATCAACTGTATATATAGTTTCATTATTTTCAGTATCTGCCATTATATCTAATGCCTTTTGCTTATAAATTCGCTCTATTTCACTATTATATTGCTTTACTATGTTTGTATTTATATTGATATATGGAATTTTAACATCTAGAGAATATTTTCCTGTTATTTTTTCGCTATTTTCATAAGTTATCCCTATTATTTCATCTTCATCTTTAATTTTATTTGTGATTAATAATTCTTGTCCAATCTCATTATTAATTTCATTCGTAAATATATTATCAAATTCTTCTTCTAAAACTACATATTGTTCTTCTGAAACTTGTATTGGTTTTTCTCCATCTTTATATGGTTCTTTACTTTTAAATATTTGAGTATATGCTGATATTAATATTGCTATTAAACATATGCATATAATACCTATTACTAATATCTTTCTCTTAAAATTATTATTGGATGGTTCTGTATCTAATATTAGATTCATTTTTTAGTTCCTTTCTTTCCTAGCTTTTGAAATTTGATATTTCTCTATGGTAAGCGTGGTTTTAATTCCAAATAAATTGGTTTTTCTTCTTTAATCAAAGTTGAATTTCCATGTCCAGGATATATAATAGTATCTTCTGGCAATTTCATCAATTTATTAGAAATTGAATTCATAATTTCACTAAAACTAGATGTAGGTAAATCTGTTCTTCCCCATGTTCCTCTAAATAAAGTATCTCCTGAAAATAATAATTTCTCTTTTTCACAATATAGTGAACTACATCCACATGTATGTCCAGGTGTGTGTATTACTTGAAATTCCAAGCTTCCTAAATGTAAAAAGTCTCCATCATCAACTATTGAGTCAACTTTTAAATGTACTGGTTCAATTCCAATATATTCAGTAAGATTAATACTTTGATCGTTTAATCCTGGTTCATCTAATCTATGTATTAATATTTTTCCACCTTTTTTATCTTTTAATTCTTGCACTCCACCTATATGATCTCCATGACAATGTGTTATATAAATATATTTCAAATTTGCTTTCAGTATATCCAACATTTCTATAATTTTTTGTACATCCCCAGCAGGATCTATTACCATTGTTTCTTTTGATTGCTCATCAAATACAATATAACAATTTGTTGGATCTCCTCCCCATAAATTAATCTTTAGTTCTTTTAAAATCATTTTTATTCTCCTTTTATTTTTTTCTATTTACTTCATATACACTATCTATTTTTCTTATATTTTTAATAACTTTATTTAATTCTTCTAAGTTTTCAACTTCAACTGTTACTTCAGTTACAGCTATTCTTTCTTTATTTGTTCTAGCATTTACTTTTATTAATTCTGCCTTTGTTTCATTAATAGTTTTTATTATATCACCTACTAATCCATTTCTATCATTTGCAAATATTTCTATATCAGAACTATAGCTTGTCTCTTTTTCTTCATACCATTCTACATCAATTATTCTATTTTCTTCTTTTAATAAATCCTTTACATTTACACAATCTTTTCTGTGTACAGATACTCCTCTTCCTTTAGTTACATAACCTATTATTTCGTCCCCTGGAAGCGGATTACAACATTTTGAAAGTTTTACTAGACAATTATCTATTCCTTTTACAACTATTCCTGAACTTGATGGTTTTAGCTTTTTTATTTTTCCTTTTGATAATTCTTCTATTTTTTGTACAATATCTTCTTCTTCTTCCTTATGCTCTTTTCTATATTCTATTAATATTCTAGAAATAATTTTTACTGCAGATATTGCTCCAAATCCTACTGCTGCATACATATCCTCTAAATCTTTATATTTATATCTTTCTAGCATTGGTATAATATATTCATTTTTAAATAAATCACTATATGCTATTTTTATTCTTTTTATTTCCTTTTCGATTAGTTCCTTACCTTTTTCGATGTTTTCAGATTTTCTTTCTTTTTTAAACCAATTCGTTATTTTGTTTTTAGCTTGAGTGCTTTTTACAAATTTTAGCCAATCCATACTTGGTCCTTTTGAATTATCTGTTGTTAATATTTCTACTATGTCTCCATTTTTAATAGGAGTTATTATTGGCACTATTTTACTATTGATTTTTGCACCTACCATATGGTTTCCAATATCTGCATGTATGCTATATGCAAAATCTATTGGAGTAGCACCACGTGGTAATACTTTTATTGCTCCTTTTGGAGTAAATACATATACCTCATCTTCAAATAATTCTGTTTTTAATGTTTCCAAAAACTGTTCTGGATCTTGCATTTCTTGTTGCCATTCTAATGTTTCTCTTAACCATGATAATTTATCATCTTCTACTTTTACAGTCTTTTTTCCTTTTGAAAAATAATTTGCTTCTTTATATGCCCAATGAGCAGCTATACCATATTCTGCTATTCTATGCATATCCCATGTACGTATTTGTACTTCAAATGGTGTTCCTTTTTCTCCAAGTAATGTTGTGTGTATTGATTGGTACATATTAGGTTTTGGAACTGCAATATAATCTTTAAATCTTCCTGGCATTGGACTATACAATTCATGTACAACACCTAAAGCAGCATAACAATCTTTTACAGAATTTACTAATATTCGTAATGCAAATAAGTCATAAATTTGATCAAGTGTTTTATTGTCTCTTTGCATTTTTCTATATATACTATATAAATGTTTAGCTCTTCCTGTAACTTCTGCATCTATCTTTTGTTTTTTTAATTCCACTCTAATATCTGCCATTATTTTTTCGATAAATTTTAGTCTTTCTTCTCTTTTTTTATCTATTCCTTTAACTAATTCTTCATATTCGTGTGGATATAAATATTTAAATGACAAATCTTCTAATTCCCATTTTATAGAATACAATCCTAATCTATTAGCAAGTGGTGCATATAAGTCCATTGTTTCCTTTGCATTTTTAATTTGCCTATCTCTTGATAAATATTTAAGAGTTCTCATATTATGTAATCTATCTGCTAATTTTATTATTATAACTCTTATATCTTTTCCCATAGCAAGAAACATTTTTCTATAATCTTCAACTTGTTTTTCTTCTATAGTAATAAATTGCATTGTTCCAAGTTTTGTTACTCCTGCTACCATTTCTGCTATTTCTAAGCCAAACTCTTTGACTATATCTTCATTTCCAGCTTCTGTGTCTTCTACAACATCATGTAATAGTGCTGCACAAAGCGTATTTTCATCTAAACCTATTTCAGCTAGAATATAGGCAACATTAAGCGGATGTATTATATATGGTTCTCCTGATTTTCTTAACTGATCTCCATGTTTGCTTAATGCATATTCATATGCCTTTTGTATTAATTTTGTATCTACTCTTCTTGATTTTTCCCTTTTTTTGTTTATTACATCTTGTATAGTTATCTCTTTTTGTTCCATTGCATATGTCCCCTTTCACTAGGTGTTATATAGATTTCATCATATCTTTTAATAAAATTTGGATATTTTCTTCTCCGTTAAATTTGTTTACTTCTAATGTTCCTACTATATCTACCTTATCACCTATTTTAAAATCATTTGTAAAGTATCCTAGATTAAATCCCATAGCATTTATAATATTTCTATTTGCTTGTTTAAATGTTAATTTAATATGCTTTCCTTCCGATAATGCTCTAATTGATTCTATTTTCAATCTTTTAAATACAAATAAAGGCATTTTATTTTCTTCTCCAAATGGTTCTAATTTATTTAGACTTTCTACAACTTCTTTATTTATATCTTCTAAATCTATTTGTGAATCTATTTTCAATATAGGAACAATTTTATCTATTTCTTTTTCTTCTGCTATTTTATTTAGTTCATTTCTTAATGGTTCTAAATTATCTTTTGCTATACTTAATCCTATTGCCATTGAATGTCCACCAAATTTTTCTAAATAATTGTTGCATCTGGTTAATGCCTCATGTAAATCAAATCCAGGAATACTTCTTCCCGATCCTTTACCTTCTTTTTTATCAAAACATAATAATATACTTGGTTTAAAATATATTTCTGTTATTTTAGATGCCACAATTCCTATTACCCCATGATGCCAATTTTCTCCATCTATTACCATTATATTGTTTTTGTCTAATGAATCTTTTTGTATTTTTTCTAATGCTTCATTATATATTTGTTTTTCTTTTTCTTGTCTTTGCTTATTATATTCATTTAAATTTTCAGCTAACTTATTTACTTTTTCCTCATCATTTGATAAAAACAATTCTAACGCTTCTTCTTGATGTCCCATTCTTCCACATGCATTTATTCGAGGTGCTATTCCAAATGAAATTGTAGTAGAATCAACTTTTTTATATCCAGATATTTCTAATATTTTTTTCAAACCAAGATTTCTTGTCTGTTCCACTAATTTTAATCCTAATTTGACTATTACTCTATTTTCGTCTACAAGAGGTACAATATCAGAGATTGTACCTACACTTACTATATCTAGGTATTTTAAATACTCTTTTTCTTCCAAATTTAAACTTTGGCTTATAGCTTGTATTAATTTAAATACAACTCCTACTCCTGCCAAATTTCTAAATGGGTATATATTATCTTTTCTTTTTGTATCTACAACTGCAATTGCTTCTGGCAATATTTCTCCTGGTTCGTGGTGATCTGTTATTATTACTTCTAACCCAAGGCTATTGGCATATTTTACTTCTTCTATTGCTGATATACCACAATCAACTGTTATCATTAGGTCATATTTTTGCATAGCTATTTTTTCTACAGCTGGTTTATTTAATCCATATCCTTCATCTAATCTATTTGGTATATATTCGTCAACTTGTAAACCTCTTTCTTTTAAAAAACTTTTTAATACTGTTACACTTGTTATTCCATCTACATCATAATCACCATATATCATAACTTTTTCTTTATTTTTTATTGCTTTTTCTATCCTTTTTACTGCTTTTTCCATATCTGGCATTAACTTTGGATTATAAAAGTCTTTTCTTGTAGGATTTAAAAATAATTTAATTTGTTCTCCTGTAGTAATTCCCCTATTTACAAGTATTATTGCTAGTAATTTATTTATATTATATTTAGTTTGTAATTCTTTGACTTTTATTTCATCTGGTTTATTTATTTCCCATTTTTTATTCATTTTATCTTTCCTTACTTATATTATTATTATTTTATTATGTCATAGAAGTTTTTAAATTCGTATCCCTCTTGTCTTAAATATTCTATAACTTGTGGTAACACATTATATGTGTAGGTTTTATCACCTGCATCATGCATTAAAATAACTACAGAATTTTTACCTTTCATAGTTTCTTTTAGTCTGTTTAATAATGCTTCTGGTGTTTTTTTGCCTTCTGAATCTCCTGTTAACGCATTCCAATCTACACTTGCTATATTGTTTTGTTCTAATAATTTTTTTGCCTCATATTTTATATCTTTATATTTTCCACCTATAGAACCTCCTGGAAATCTGAATATATTTGAATTATATTCTTGATTGCCTATAGCATTTTTTATTGCTTGATTTGTTTTATTATATTCATCTAATACTGAATTTATAGAATCATATATTTGTGAATAATTGTGTGAATACCCATGATTTCCAATATAATGTCCTTCTTCATATTCTCTTTTTACTATATTAGGATATAATTCTGCTCTATTTCCCAACACAAAAAATGTTGCCTTTATATTTTCATTTTTTAATAAATCCAATATTGGAATTGTCACTGTTTTTGATGGTCCATCATCAAATGTTAGAAATACTGTTTTTTCTTCTGATTTATATATATGTTTTATATCCTCAATATTTTCCTGTGTTAATATTTGCTGTTTTAGTTCTACTTTTTGTTCTTCTTGCTTCTTCTCTATTTCACTTATTTTTTCGCATATTTTTGCATAATCATTAAATATTTTTTCTTTTTTCTTATTTGCATATACATGATTTATAGCTAAAAGTGCATAAACAAATATTGTGATTATAAAACTAAATAATATAATTTTTCTTATATTTTTATATTTTCGTTTAATAAATATTAAATCCATTTTTCTACCCTTGATTAAAGTTTTATGAATTCATAGATTTTTTTATATATTCTACTTCCTCTTCTGTATTTAATCTAATAAATAATGGTTCTCCCTTTTGTATTACTTTAATTTGTTTTATTTTATCATTTTCTTTTAAACTGTTCCATGATTTTAGATTTTCTTGTTCTATTCCTATTTGAGCTAAAATATTTTTTGAGGTATTTTCCATTACTGGTAATAACAATATTGCTATTTTTCTCAAGTTTTCAATTAAGTGGTATATTGAACTTTTCAGCTCTTGGGTTTTTCCTTCTTTTGCTAATACCCATGGTGTTGTTTCATCAATATACTTATTTGTTCTTGATATAAGTATTTCTATTTCTTGAAGAGCGATTGAAATATTGTATTTGTCATATTTTTTTTCTATTTTTTCCACTTGTTTTTGGGTAAATTCTTCAAACTCCTTGTCCACTTGATTTAGTGTCCCTATATATTCTTCAACTTTTCCATCAAAATATTTATTGCACATAGCAATTGTTCTATTTAATAAGTTTCCTAAATCATTACATAAGTTTGAATTATATCTTTCTACAAACCCTTCTGGAGTAAATAACCCATCTTGTGATTCTGGCATTTCTCTTAATAAATAATATTTTGTTGCATCTAAACCATATCTATCTATTAATGCTTCTGGATATACTACATTTCCTACTGATTTTGACATTTTACCATTCTTCATTGTTATCCAATTGTGTACTAAAATTGTTTTTGGTAATGGTAGGTCTAGTGCCATTAAGAATATAGGCCAATATATTAAATGAAAACGTGCAATGTCTTTTCCTACAATTTGTAAATCAGGTGGCCAATATTTCTTGAATAATGTGTCGTTTTCTGACATGTATCCTAATGCTGATAAATAATTTGTTAATGCGTCTACCCAAACATATATAATATGTTTTGAATCTTTAAGAACTTTTATTCCCCAGTCAAATGACATACGACTTACACACAAATCTTCTAGCCCTGGTTTTATAAAATTATTTATCATTTCTGTTTTTCTATATTCTGGTTTTATAAATTCAGTATGATTTTCATAATATTCTAATAGTCTATCAGCATATTTTTTCATATTAAAAAAATATGCTTCTTCATTCATTAGTTTTACTTCTCTTCCACAATCAGGACATTTGCCATCTATAAGTTGAGTTTTTGTAAAATAGGTTTCACAAGGCATGCAATACCAACCTGTATAAGTTCCTTTATATATATCTCCTGATTCCATAAATTTATCAAATATTTGTTGTGCAATTTTTGTATGTCTTTGCTCTGTTGTACGTATGAAATCATTATATTGAATGTCCATCTTTTTCCATAGTTTTTTAGCCTCATTTGCTGCTTTATTTACGTAATCTTGAGGTGTTTCTCCATTTTTTTCTGCTAGAGTTTGTATTTTCTGACCATGCTCGTCCGTTCCAGTTAATAAAAATGCATCATATCCTCTTAACATTTTGTATCTTTTTATTGAATCTGCTAATACTGTTGTATATGCTGTTCCTATATGAAATTTTCCACTTGGATAATATATTGGTGTTGTCACATAAAATTTATTTTCAATTTCCATTTCTTGTTTCCCTTCATTAAAAAATTTTTTATTTTTCCTATCATATTTTACTATGAAAGTTATAAAATATCAATACTTTGAGAATGGTTTTAATTTTAAAATTTAATTTTTGTATATTTATAATTTTTTGGAAAATACTAATATAAATTTAATTTTAATGGTGATTACATGAATTTTAAAAGTTTTTTTAAAGGTTTTTTTCCTAATTATACTTCTACAAATAAAGATAGTTTTTCTATTCTTTCAGGTGAATCTAATTGTTCTAATATGAATAATTCTTCATCTGATTTAATGGAGAGTTTATCTAATTCTCCTACTATACCTGAAAACATATTTTCTAATATTAAACAAAATTTAGATACTATGAAATCAATTTATAACACTTTAATTAATAGTGATATTGTAATAAGAGAATTTAATTGTACTATTAATAAAAAAGTATTTTCTTCTTTTATTATGTACATTGATGGATTATCTGATACTAAATTAATAAATGATTTTTTGCTAAAACCTCTTATGCGTGATAGTTTTTCTTCTTGGTATTCAAGTAATAATTCTTTGAAAGAATATATTGTAAATACACTGGTTCCTGAAAATGATGTAAAAACTACTTCTTCTTTTTCTACTATTTCGTCTAGTATAAATTCAGGAAATTGCGTACTTTTCGTGGATACTGTTGATGTTGCTTTTGATATAGATGTAAAAAATTTTAAACAGAGAAGTATAAATAATCCAGAAAATGAAATTATTATTAAAGGACCTCAAGAAGCGTTTGTTGAAAGTATTAGAACTAATACATCACTTCTTAGAAGAATTGTAAATAATGAAAATCTGATTATTGAGAATATTCCTGTTGGGAGTCTTAGCCAAACTAAATGTGCTATTTGCTATTTGCAAGATATTGTAAATGGTGATTTAGTTTCTGAAGTTAGATATAGATTAAATAATTTAGATATAGAATCATTACAATCATCTGGACAATTAGAACAATTAATTGAAGAAGGAAATTCTTTTGGAATTCCTCAAATGCTATCTACTGAAAGACCTGATAAATGTGCTAAATTTCTATTTCAAGGAAGAGTGATAATTTTAGTAAATGGTAATCCATATGCTTTAGTCGCTCCTGCTGTTGCTATGGATTTTCTAACTTCTCCTGAAGATACTAATATTAAAAGTGTATTTGCAAATTTCTTGAGGTTTTTGCGAATTTTAGCTGTTTTTATAACATTACTTTTACCTGGCATATATATGGCAATTACAAGTTATCATCAGGAAATTTTACCAACTGAACTGTTATTTTCAATTTTAGGCTCTCGTGAAAGTGTTCCTTTTCCTATTATTTTGGAACTTTTAATTATGGAATTATCATTTGAATTAATACGTGAAGCTGGAATACGTGTTCCTTCTCCTATAGGATCAACTATAGGTATTGTAGGAGGTTTAATCATTGGTGACGCTGCAGTTTCTGCTAATATAGTAAGTCCGATTTTAGTAATTATTGTTGCTATTACTGGTATTGCATCATTTGCAATTCCTGATTTTTCTTTTGGTTTTCACTTAAGAATTTTTAGATTTTTGTTTATATTTTTAGGTTTTGCTTTTGGCTTTTTGGGAATTGGTCTTGGAATTTTTGCATATATAACAATTTTATGTAGTATAAAATCATTTGGAGTTCCTTTTACTTCCCCATTTTCCCCATTAAGTCTTTCTTATGATATTGGTTATATAGTTCCCCCTACATGGAAACAAGAAAGCAGAGAACACTTTGTTAAACCACAAAAAATAAAGAGACAAAATAAAATAAGTAAAAAGTGGGAGTTTTAGTCCCCACTTTTTTTATGTATATATCAATGTATTTCTACATTTTTCTAAATACCCCCGCTACCTTTCCTAATATATCACATGTTGGAACTATTATTGGATCCATTGTAGAATTTTCAGGTTGTAATCTTATATGATCTTTTTCCTTATAAAATGTTTTTACTGTTGCTTCATCTCCTATTAATGCTACAACAATATCTCCATTATTAGCACTATTTTGCTTTTTTACTAATATATAATCTCCATCTAGTATGCCTACTTCTATCATACTTTCGCCTCTTACAGTTAACATAAAGCTTTCAGAGTTTCCGACAAAATCTACTGGAATTGGAAATGTGTCTGTTACATTTTCTACAGCAAGAATAGGTTGTCCAGCTGTTATTTTTCCTATAATCGGAACTTCTATTAGTTCTTTTTGTGTATAAAAATCTTTGCTTGATCTTTCTAAAGGAATACCAGAACCACCTTTTAATAGTTTTAGTGTTCTTCCTTTTTTATCTTCTTTTTTTATGTAGCCTTTTTCTTCTAATTTTGCTAAATATCCATGTACTGTTGCTGTTGAACTAAGCCCTACTGCTTTGCCAATCTCTCTTACTGATGGTGGATAGCCATCTGTCATTATTTGCTTTTCAATAAATTTTAATATTGCTTTTTCTCTTTTATTTATTTCTGCTGGTTTTCTTCCCATGTTGGCTCACATTCCTTTCTTTTTATTTTATATTTATTTAAACATAGTACAAACAACTTTTCTGTTGTATAGATAATATCATACCTTTTAAGAAATGTCAAACAAATTTTTGAATTTTTATTTATTTTTTCCATGAAAATCTTTTATTTTTTCTACTATAGCTTCACAATCTATTTTATAAAATTTCATTAATTCTTCTGCTTTTCCGGATCTTCCAAAAGTATCATTTATACCCATTCTTTCCAATTTACATGGATAATTATCTGTTAAAACTTCTGATATTGCAGTTCCTAATCCTCCAATAATATTATGATCCTCTACAGAAATTAGTTTTTTTGTTTCTTGTGCACATTTTATTATAATCTCTTTGTCTATAGGTTTTATTGTATGCATATCAATAACTCTAATGTTTATACCCTCTTTTTCTAGTTCTTCCTTTGCTTTTAATGCTTCTGATACTGTCACTCCTGTTGCAAATATAGTAGCAAAATCTCCATTTCCAATTTGAACAGCTTTGCCAATTTGAAATTTTTGTTTTTCATCATAAATAACAGGTGTTGACAATCTGCATAATCTTAAATAACATGGTCCATTTATTTTTGATATTTCATTAACAGCCCATCTAGTTTGAGTATCATCAGATGTACACATAACTAACATATTAGGTAATGTTCTCATCATACTAATATCTTCAATCATTTGATGAGTTGCTCCATCTTCTCCTACTGTAATTCCTCCATGTGTAGCACAAATTTTGACATTTAATTTTGGATAACATATACTATTTCTAATTTGATCATATGCTCTGCCAGCAGCAAAAACTGCAAATGTACTTGCATATGGTATTTTCCCACATGTTGCAAGTCCTGCAGCTGTTGAAATCATATTTTGTTCTGCTATTCCCATATCAAAAAATCTTTCAGGAAATTCTTTTGCAAAAATTTCTGTTTTAGTTGCTGTTGCTAAATCTGCATCTAAAACTACAATGTTTTTATTTTCATTTCCTATTTTTTTTAATTCTTCTCCATAACTTTGACGTGTTGCTATCTTTATATTTTTTATATTTTCCTTTAACATTTTTTCTCCTTATTAAATCTATAATTCCTTTATTGCTCGTATATATTGTTCTTCATTAGGAGCTTTTCCATGCCATTCTACTCTATTTTCCATAAATGACACTCCTTTTCCTTTTTTTGTTTCAGCTATTATGCAAGTAGGTTTTGCTTTTATTGTTTTAGCTTTTGCAAATGCCTTCATAATTTCCAAAATACTATTTCCATTTATTGTAATTGTTTCAAAACCAAAACTTTTAAATTTTTCATCAATTGGAGATGTATCCATGACCTCTTTAGTACTTCCATCTATTTGCAAATTATTCTTATCTATGATAACACATAAATTATCTAGCTTGAATTTATTTGAAGCCATTGCTGCTTCCCAAACTTGCCCTTCCTCAATTTCTCCATCACCAAGAATTACATATACTCTATAATTTTTCTGATCTAATTTTCCTGCTATTGCCATTCCATTTGCTACTGAAAGACCTTGTCCTAATGACCCTGTAGTCATATCTACTCCTGGAATTTTATTCATATCTGGATGCCCTTGTAAATTACTATTTATATTTCTAAATGTTTTTAGTTCTTCTTTTTTTAAAAAGCCTACTTCTGCTAGAGAACTATATAATGCTGGTGAACAATGTCCTTTTGATAATATTAGTCTATCTCTATCTTCCCATTTTGCATTTTCAGGGTTTATATTCATTTCATTAAAATACAGAACCGCTAATATATCTGCAACTGAAAGTGAACCTCCTGGATGTCCTGATTTTGCATGATACACTGCTTCTATAACGCCTTTTCTTATTTCTTTAGCCTTTTCTTCTAGTTTTGTTATATCTGTAATTCTATTCATTACTTTTTATTTCTCCTCATTATTATCATTGAAGAATTTTTTAAATTCTTCTTCATTAATTTTTTCTTTTTTCAGTAAAACTTCTGCTATTTCATGAAGTTTATTCATATTTTGCATTAATATTGTTTGAGCATGCTTATAGGCTGTATTTATTAGTTTATTTATTTCTTGTCCTATTTTGTCTTCAATATTTTCTCCAAACATTTGATAATCAAGTTCTCCATTATCATTTTTTAGTGAAATAGGACCAATTTCATCACTCATTCCATATACTGTAACCATATTTCTTGCAACTTGTGTTGCAACTTCTATATCATTGCTTGCTCCTGTTGATATATCATCAAGTGCTAGTTTTTCAGCAGCTCTTCCTCCAAGCAATGCAATTAATTTTTCTTCCATTTCTGTTTTTGAAATGTAATATTTATCTTCATCATTTTTATACATAGTATAGCCACCGGCCATTCCTCTTGGTATAATTGATACTTCTTTTACATCAGTCTGTGTTGGTAAAAATTGACTTACAATTGCATGACCTGCTTCATGATAAGCTGTTAATTTTTTATCTTTTTCAGATATTACTCTACTATGTTTTTCAAGTCCTACTGTTACCTTTTTAACCGCTTCATCTAAATCTTCTTGTTTTATTTCTTCATGTTTGTTTATTGTTGCTGTTATAGCTGCTTCATTTAGAATATTTGCAAGTTCTGCTCCTGTAAATCCTGATGTGTCTTCTGCTATGCCCTTTAATGTTACCTCTGGAGATAATTTTTTATCTTTAGCATGTATTTTTAATATTTGCTCTCTTCCTCTTAAGTCTGGTGTTGGAATTGTTACTTGCCTGTCAAATCTTCCCGGTCTTAATAATGCTTTATCAAGCATCTCGGGTCTATTTGTTGCTGCTAATACTATTATAGTTTCTTCAGATGAAAAGCCATCCATCTCAACTAATAGCTGATTAAGAGTTTGATTATTTTCTGTTTCTGCACCACTATTTGCACTTCTTCTTGAACCAATAGCATCTATTTCGTCAATAAATACAATACATGGTGCCATTTTTCTTGCTTTATCAAATAGTTTTCTTACACGTGATGCTCCGAGTCCAGCAAACATCTCTATAAATTCAGATCCACTCATTGATATAAATGGAACTCCTGCTTCACCCGCTATAGCTTTAGCTATTAGAGTTTTTCCTGTACCTGGTTTACCATATAGCAAAACACCTCTCGGAATTTTTGCTCCCATTTCTATAAATTTTTTAGGTTTTTTCAGAAAATCTACTATTTCAATTAATTCTTCCTTTTCTTCATCTAGCCCTGCTACATCATCAAAAGATATTTTTGTTTTCCTTTCAGTTTCATCATATATTTGCCCTTTTTCCCCTAGTCCTTGTATTTTAAATATCATCACAAATAATGCTACCATTATAAGTGTTGGTAATATGGAAAATAAATATGATGGAATTTGTGATATTATATTTCTTGGTTTTTGCTGTAATTCTATTTCATTACCATTTATTGCTTGTTCTTGTACTAATTCTATGAATGCTTGTGTACTTGGTACTATTGATGTTTTTTCTTCACCTTCTTGCATTCCTTTAAGTTTTACTTTTACTGTTGTACTTCCAACTGTCATTTCAATCTTCTCTACATTTTGATTTGATATCTCTTTTATTAAATCTGTATATGATAAATCTTTATCTTCTTTTTTTAAAATATTTCTATTTAAATATAATATTTCTATAATTATAGCAGATAAAATTAATATAAGAACTATTATTAATGGAATAAGCTTTTTAGCTTTTTCTTTATCTTTTTTAGATTTGTTCTTGTCCATTTTCTTTTCCTTTCTCTATTTTTTCATCTTTTTTCAATACATCTTGTTGTTTTTTGAAAAAATCTGATTTTATTAAAAATATTACAGTTATTAAATATACATATGCTATTGCTAAATATGCTATATCAAAATATTTAATAGTAATTCCTGCAAAATAATTTAATATAAAATAAATCATATTTAGTATGTTTGATAATGTAAATGCATATACTGACATGCTATATATTATTGAAAATCTTAATTTTAATTTTGTAAAAATTCCTGTAAAGTATCCTATACCAGCTAATAGCAATACATAAATTAATCCTGAACATATATAAATTATGAAATAGCCAATAAAGTATGAAAAGAAGTTAACTATGAAGATATAAGTTCTACCATCACCATTTAAATAATCTATTATGTCTCTTTTGGTAAGTTCTATATTGCTAGTTCCAAATATGTTTTGTAGCATTTCATCATATGTCATAGAAACTTCTTTCTCTCCTTCTGCATTTTCTGATATTTTAGATATTTGTATTATTTTATCTTTTAAAATAATAACTCCTCTTTTATCATTTTCATTATTTTCCATTATTGATTTTTCATATTCAGCTACTATGCTTTCATCTTCGGTTTCTAGATCTATTACTATCTTACCTATACCTAAATTTTTCCCTTCTAATATATAAGATTTTCCTTTATTACTTTCTTCTAATTCTACATTTCCATCTGCATATTTAAAATCAGGTACTTTTTCCTCAATTGTCTTTACAAATATATTTAAGTTTTTATTTGTATCATATATTCCTATACAAGCAATAATTAAAACAAATATTAATACAAGTTGCAATAAATATTTTAAAGATCTACCTACTCCCTCCATAGCCATTTCTATATACTTTTCAAATTTTGTGATTGAATACCAAACTTTCTTAAAAAAGTTTATATTTTTATGTTTTACTTCTTCACCTTCTTCTACTGTTCTATCTTTGCTTTCTATAACTATATTATTTTTTTCTTTGTCTTGATTATCATTAGGATTATTTTCTGATTTTTTATTCCACATATTTCATTCTCCTTTTCTTACTTATATATTTTATTTGTATATCCTTTTAATGTTTTTATTTACATAGATAGGATTTATATTTATTATAGCCTCGTCATTAATTTTTACATCTTTGCCGGTTATATCCACAGCTATATGGCACATGCCAATTCTTCCAAGTATTTTACATTTTTTATCATTAATTTTTATATATAAACATTGCTTCTTAAAAAAATCTTTTATATCTCTTATGATATACCTTAATTTGTCTATATTCCTAAACATGTCTTTATCTACTTTTACATTTATTCCATCAGAATAGCCACATGGGATTATCGCGATTTCTGTCATTTTTTTTGTTGTAAATGAATTTGAATATCCTATATTATTTCCCTTTTCTAGCATTTTTATTTCACTTACATTAGATTTTAAGTATCCTATTTTTTTTAATCCTATTTTATTTGGTACTATTATTCTACCTAAAAATGCTGATCCAATTCTAACTGCATTTAAATATTGATTTGGAAATTTTAAAAAAGCTGAAGAGTTACATATATGTAGCATTCCTGTATCTATTCCATTCATTTTTAATACTTCAATCGTATCTATAAATCTTTGAAATTGTTTTTTGGTATATGCATCTTTTTTGAAAAAAGCCAATGAATAATGTGAATATGTTCCTATTATTTTTAAATTTGTTATATTTTTTATGCATTCTATTATTTTTTCTTTTTTATTATATATGAAACCATATCTTCCAAAACCAGTATCTATTTTTAAATGTATTTCTACTATTTTATTATTTTTTTTTGCTATTTCATCTGCAATTTCCGCTGCTTCTTTAGATCCGATTGTTAAAATAATTTTATTTTCTATTAGTGTCTCTACTTCTGATTTTATTGCTGTTGATGATAGCATTAATATTTTTTCTTTTATTCCATTTTTTCTAAGTTCTACTGCTTCTTCTACAGATGCTACTGCAAAAAAATTTATTCCATTATCTCTTAAAAAATTTGTATATTCTATTATTCCTAATCCATACCCATTTGCTTTTACAACTGCTATGATTTCTACTTTTTTTCCATTTTCATCTTTTTCATTTTTATTTGCTAATTTTTTTATTTGCTTTATATTATGTTTTAAATCCTTTTTTTCTATGATTAAAGCTTTCAATTCGAATTTGTTATGTTAGCCTTACTAACATATCTCCTTTCTAATTATTTTTCAATTTTATAATCTTATGCTTGTCTTTTTTTGTTTTTTAATTTTGCCTTTAATCCTCGTAATTGTCTAAATGCCTTTTCTGAAAATTTATACAAATTATATGTCATTGGTTTGAATGGAATGTAAATTTCTCCTATAAATTCTGTGAATTCTGCACCAAATCCTTTTTTGAATCTATATAATCCATATTGTGGATGATTTTCATCTACAACTCCTGAAACTCCTCTTAAATCATATATATCATCTTTTCGTGCTATTGCAATTTTTATCATTTCCCATTGCAGTAAATAATTTGGCATTAAATTTCTATGCTCATTGCTACTTGCTCCATATAAGTACCAAGTCTTATTTCCATACATTATAGGAATAACACCTGATATAGGTTTTCCATCATAATATGCCATAAGTAGTTTCATATGTTCTGGAGCTAGATTATCATACATTTTTTCAAAATATTCCAAAGAACGTATTATAAATCCATCTCTTGCTCCTGTTTCTATCATTATTTTATGGAAATCTTTTAAATCTTCTTTTGTTCCTTCTTTTACTATAACTCCTTTTTTCATAGCAAGTCTTATATTATACCTTGTTTTAGAATGAAATTTAGCAAAAATTTCGTCTTCCGTTTTATCCTTTATATTTAATCTAAATACATATCTAGGTTGAATCTCTTCTCTAAAATTTTTGGCATTATCTTTTATTTTAAATCCCAGTTTTTCTACTATTTCTCTAAATTTTATATCTTTACTCTCTATATCTGGTTCTATTTTTAAAACTATTGCTTGATATTTTTTTGCAATTTGTTTTGCTCCTTCTAACAACTGTTTTAGGACTTTTTCATCATGTATATCACATACAGGTCCTCTTGATGAATACATAATATATCCAAAGATTGGAATTTTTCTTACTAATATGCTTAAACTTCCTATTATTTTTCCACTTTGGTCTTCGGCTAATACTATTTCATTTTTCCAATTTGATTTCACTTTCGCCCATAATATTGATTGTTGAAAATTACATCTTTCATGCGATTGCAAAAATTTTTCATATTCTTCACTTGTTTTTTCGTCTGTTACAAATCTCATTTTCGAACTTTCCTTTCGTAGGGGTTGTCCCTTTCAATGTATTAATTTGGTTATTTTTCTGTACATAATATAACACATTATTTATATTTTGTATACCTTCATTTTAAAAATTATTATAAAAAAATGTCAAGTAATTATTGTTAGTTATTTTGTTACTTATTACATAATATTTTAAAAAGTATAACTCCCAAATAAGTGAACCCTCCTTATTAAACTTATTTTTGTCTAATAATTCGGGTTCACTTCATTGGGAGTTAGTTAGTTAACTATAATAACCATTACGTCATCCCTAACTGAATATTTGCATCCAGTAAGGTATGATTGAAAACACATTTCGGAGTCGCTTTCAACGATTTCTCTTGCTAAAAAGGCATATTTTAGAATAAGTTTATTATCATCTTGTTTAAACACCATGATGTATGCAATAATTTGATCATACATCCACTCTATTTCAGAAAGTGAATGAACACGGGTTTCATCGATATGTTTCAAAATGTATAATAGATCGTTAATATCTGATTCTATCAGTATTATTTCTTTTGATCTATCTATAATTCTGCCTAAGTAAATTTCTTCTGTCTTCTCGCCTTTCTTTAAAATTACACCTATTATTTTTTTCTGCATCATTGGATGTAGCTTTGGCCAATTCGTTGGCCATCCTTTTCCTTGTAACCGTTGTTTTTCCATATTGTTTGTTTCCTCCCTTTATTCATGGCTAGAATAATAAGCTATGATTTCCAAATTTGTACTATTGTTAATGATAATATAAGAATGTACAAAAAATGGAATTTAATCATGTACAAAAA
>CAMMHE010000018.1 GCA_946496575.1 uncultured Clostridium sp.
AAAAATAAAAAATAAAAATAAAATAAATATTTTAATAACACATGCAACACTAGATGGTATAACTACAAACGAAAAAGAATATAATTCAATTCCTAAAAAAATACTTAAAGAGAAGGAATTTGATTATGTTGCTCTTGGTCATATTCATAAAACTAATTATAATTCAGAAAAAAATATAATTTATCCAGGCTCAACAATACCATTAGGATTTGATGAAATAGGAGAACATGGATTCATTGAAGGTGAAATAATAGATAAAAAATTAAAAACAAAATTTATTCCAATTGATACTATAGGATTTGATGAAAAAGAAATAAATTGTACAGAAATAATATCAAAAGAAGAATTAATAGAAAAAATAAATGAAATAAAATTAGAAGAAAATAAACTATATAAAATATTATTAATTGGTAATAGAAATTTTGAAATAAATATAAATAGTTTATATAAATATAATTTAAATGAAAAAATAATAAAAATAAAAAATAAAACTAGACCAAATTATGATATTGAAGAAATAGAAAATGAAACAACTTTAAAAGGATTATTTATAAAAAAAATAAAAGAAAAATTAAAAAATTGTGAGACAGAAGAGGAAAAACTTATAATTGAAAATGCTTTAGAAATAGGAATAGAAATATTGGAGTGATATATTTGAAAATAAATAAATTAAAAATAAATGCATTTGGTAAAATAAAAAATAAAGAAATAAATTTAAATGATAAAATAAATATAATATATGGAGAAAATGAAAGTGGAAAATCAACAATATTAAAATTTATAATAAACTCATTTTATGGTACTTCAAAAAATAAAAAAGGAAAAGAAACGTCAGATTATGATCAATATAAACCTTGGGATACAGATGAATTTTCTGGAAAATTAGAATATAAATTAGATAATGGGGAAATGTTTGAAATATATAGAGAATTTGGTAAAAAAAATCCAATAATATTTAATAAAGATTTTGAAGATATTTCAAAAAAATTTAATATAGATAAAAATAAAGGAAATCAATTTTTTTATGAACAAACAAAAATTGATGAAGATTTATTTTTAGCAACTTCTGCAATTTTACAAGAAGAAATAAGATTAGATAAAAATACGCAAAATATTTTAATTCAAAAGATGACTAATATAGTAGGAACTGGTTCTGACAATATTTCATATAAAAGAGCAATAGAAAGATTAAATAAAAAACAATTAGAAGAAGTAGGAACTGAAAGATCTAAAGAAAAACCAATTAATATATTAGAACAAAAAATAAAAAAATTGCAAGATGAAAAACAAGAATTAATACAATATGAAAATTTAAAATATAAAATAGAACTTGAAAAAGAGCAAATACTAAAAGAAATTTCTAGTAATAAAATAAAGTATGAAATAATAAAACAAATAAAAAATATAATTATGAAAGAAAAAATACAAAAAGAAAAAATAGAAATAAATGAAAAAATAAAAGATGAAAATATACAAAAAATTAATAAAATAAAAAATGAAATTATAGAAATACAGAATCAGGAAAATAAAAAAATAAAAAATTATAATCAGGAAATAAATAAACAAAAAAATAAATTAAAAAAAATATCAAATATAATTTTTATTTTTTTAATATTATTAAATATTTTATGGTATATAGTTTTAAATAAAAATATTGAAAATAAAATAATTAAATATTCATTTATAATAATAATACCAATATTTATGATATTATCATATTTTTATAAAAAAATAATTAGTAATAAATTATCAAAAAATATTCAAAATAAAAATTTAGAAAAAAATAATATAATAAATAATTTAAATAATGAGATAGAAATTTTACAAAAAAATATTGAAGAAATTGAAAAACAAATAAAAATAAATAAAAAAGAAATTAATGATAAAATAAATGAAGAAAAAGAAAAAATAAAAAATAATTATTTTGAAATAATGAATAATTATGAATTTAATAATTTATTTAATATTAATATAGAAATAGAAGAAGAAAAAATAAAAGAAAAAATTAATGATGAAGAAATACAATTATATAAATTAGACATTGAATCAAGTAATATAGAAGAAAAATATAATAAATTAGTAAATATTGATGAAACATTATATAAGTTAGAAGAAGAATATAAAGAAATAACAAAATTAAATTCTAGTATTAATATGGTAAGACAAATTATTATAGAAGCATATGAAGAAATGCAAAGAACCATAAGCCCTAAACTTACAGAACAATTATCAAATACAATATCAGAAATTACAAATGGTAAATATAAAAAAGTAAAATTTAATGATGAGCAAGGAATGATAGTAGAAATCGAAAATGGAAATTATATATCTGCAGAAAGATTGAGTTCTGGAACAATAGATCAACTATATTTATCATTAAGATTAGCAATGATTGATAATATGCTAGTAGAAAATATACCTATTATTATAGACGAAGCATTTTCACATTTTGATGATATAAGACTAAAAAATATACTAAAATTTTTAAACGGGAACTTTAAAAATCAACAGATTATAATCTTTACATGTAATGATAGAGAAAAAGATACACTAAATGATTTAAATATAGAATATAACTTAATAACATTATAAAAAGTTAGTAATTATAAATTGATAGAAAGATTTTTCTTGTGCTAATATTGAAAAGCCCTTAAATATATAGTATAATTTGACAGTAATAACACAAATAAAAAGGAGAGAAAATAATGTTTGATAAATTAGAAGCAGTGGAAGAAAGATATAATGAGTTAACAAAATTGATTAGTGATCCTGAAATTATATCTAACCATACGGAATGGCAGAAGTTAATGAAAGAACATAGTTCAATAGAAGAAATAGTCCAAAAATATAGAGAATTTAAAAAAGTAAAGAAGCAGATGGAAGAAGCAAAACAGATGTTGGATGATAAGGAGCTAAAAGAATTAGCGGAAGTGGAATATTATGAAAACAAAGAAAAACTTCCGAAAATTGAGGAAGAACTAAAAGTTTTGTTAATACCTAAAGATCCAAATGATGATAAAAATATAATTTGCGAAATACGTGCTGGAGCAGGAGGAGAAGAAGCAGCTCTATTTGCAGGAACACTTTTTAGAATGTATACAATGTATGCTGAAAGGAAGCATTGGAAATTAGAAGTACTAAATGAAAATGAAACAGAATTAGGAGGCTATAAGGAAATATCATTTATGATTACTGGCAAAGGAGCATATAGTAGACTAAAATTTGAAAGTGGAGTACATAGAGTGCAAAGAGTTCCAGATACAGAAAGTAGTGGAAGGATACATACATCTACAGCAACAGTTGCAGTTTTACCTGTGATAGAAGATGTTGAAATAGAAATAAATCCAGCGGATATAAAAATGGAAGTGTTTAGGGCTTCAGGCGCAGGAGGGCAACATATTAACAAAACATCATCAGCCGTAAGATTAATACATATTCCAACAGGAATGGTAGTAGAATGCCAAACAGAAAGATCACAATTTCAAAATAGAGATTATGCTATGAAATTACTTCGTTCAAGATTATATGAACAAGAAAAAGAAAAGCAAGACTCACAAATAGCAAATGCAAGAAAAAGCCAAGTAGGTAGTGGAGATAGAAGTGAGAAAATACGTACATATAATTATCCGCAAGGTCGTATAACAGATCATAGAATAGGATTTAGCATTTTTCAAATGGAAAATTTTCTAAATGGAGATTTAGATGAAATGGTAGATAATTTAATTGCAGCAGATAGAACTGAAAAGTTAAAAGGAGATCAGGACTAGAATTTGTTTTTAGTTAAAACTAAATAGACTAGAATAATAAAAATTTCTTATACATATATTAAAATAAGTATAAGGAGTTTTTTATGTTAGAAACAATTATAAAACCCACATTATTAGGATTATTTTTTGGAACATTTGGTACTACACTTGGTGGAATTATAGGGGTAGTACTAAAAAAAACATCAAGTAAATTATTAAGCTTTATATTAGCATTTGCATCAGGGTTAATGATGGCAATTGTATGTTTTGATTTGATACCAGAGAGTTTAGCTATTACTACAATTCCAAATGTTATATTGGGAATAATATTAGGTATAATTGCAATGATTTTTTGTAATATTGTAGTAAATAATAAATTTAGTGATAAATCTAATAATAAAAATAAAGAAAATAGTATGCTAAAAACAGGAATAATTGTAAGCATAGGTTTAGCAATTCATAATTTTCCAGAGGGTCTGGCAATAGGATCTGGATTTGAAGCATCATTAAAACTAGGGCTTTCTCTTGCAATTGCAATCTGCTTTCATGATATTCCAGAAGGAATTTCAATGGCATTACCCATGAAAGCAGGGGGAATGAAAAAAGGAAAAGTAATTTATTATGTGATATTATCAGGAATAACCACTGGAATAGGAGCTTTATTTGGAGCAATTATAGGTAAAATATCAGAAACAATAATAAGTATATGTTTAAGTTTTGCGGCAGGTGCAATGCTATATATAGTTTCAGGAGAATTAATACCAGAAGCTAATAAACTCTATAATGGAAGAGAAACTTCAATTGGAAATATGCTGGGATTCATAATAGGAATTCTTGCAACACTTATTTAAGACATAGCAAAAGATAAAATTAATAATTATTTAATTGATTTTACAATAAAAATATAGTAATATAAATAAAAATATAAAAATAGAGGAGAAATAAATGGAAGAAATACTAAAAGAATTAAATGAAAGACAATATGAAGCAGTTAAAAATACAGAAGGTCCATGTCTAGTAATAGCTGGGGCAGGAAGTGGAAAGACCAAAGTATTAACATATAAAATAGCTTATTTAGTAGGTGAAAAAAAAGTATTGCCATGGAATATATTAGCAATAACATTTACAAACAAGGCAGCAAATGAAATGAAAGAGAGAGCAGCAACTCTAGTTGGAGATGCAATAAATGATATATGGGTAGGAACATTTCATTCAATATGCGTAAGAATTTTAAGAAAGTTTATAGATAGAATTGGATATGATTCATCATTTATAATTTTTGATACAAGCGATCAAAAAACACTAATAAAACAATGTATGAAAGAGTTACAAATAGATGATAAAACATTTAGTGATAAAGCAGTATTAGCAGAAATAAGTAATGCAAAAAATGAAATGTTAGAACCAGACCAATATATTATAAAAGTAGAGAATGATTTTAGAAAAAGTAAAATAGCTCAAATATATGAATTATATCAAAAAAGGCTAAAAGAAAATAATGCAATAGATTTTGATGATATTATAAATTTTACAGTAAAAATATTAATGAACAATTCAGATGTATTGCAATATTATGCAAATAAATTTAAATATATTTTAGTAGATGAATATCAAGATACCAATAAGTCTCAATTTACATTAATAACATTACTTGCATCAATATATGGAAATGTTACGGCTGTTGGGGATAACGACCAAGGAATTTATAGTTTTCGAGGTGCAGATATCTCTAATATATTAAATTTTGAAAAAGATTTTCCAGGAACTCAAATAATAAAATTAGAACAAAACTATAGATGTACAGGAAACATTTTAAGAGTAGCAAATGAAGTAATAAAAAATAATGAAGCAAAATATGAAAAGACTCTATGGACAAAAAATGAAGAAGGTAGCTTACCAAAAGTATATTCAGCTGATAATGAATATGATGAAGGCTCATATATAGCACAACAAATTGAACATTTAAGAAGACAAGAGTATTATAAATATTCAGATTTTTCGGTATTATATAGAATGAATACACAATCAAGAGCAATAGAAGATATTTTCAGAAGAGAAAATATACCTTATAAAATAGTAGGAGGATTAAAATTTTATGAAAGAAAAGAAATAAAAGATATAATTGCATATTTAAGACTAATACAAAATCCAGCAGATAATTTAAGTCTTAATAGAATTATAAATGAACCTAAACGAGGTATAGGGAAAACCAGCCTTGACAACATATTGCAAGTTTCCGAAAAAAATAATATATCAATGTACGAGGTAATAAAAGATGCCGAACAATATGCATTAAATAGGGTATATTTAAATTCAAGAGAATTCATAGATACAATGGAAAGCCTAATATCTCAAAGAGATAATATTAAAGTATCAGAATTAATAAAATTAACCTTAAACAAAACTGGATATATAAAAGCATTAGAGCAAGAAAATACAATAGAAGCAGAAAACAGAATACAAAATTTACAAGAATTTTTAACAGTTGCAATAGAATTTGAAGAAGAATCTGCTGACAATACATTAAGTGATTTTTTAGAAGGAATTACATTATCAAGTGATATAGACAATGCAAATGAAAGTGAAGATTCCGTAACACTTATGACTCTTCATAGTGCAAAAGGTTTAGAATTTCCAGTTGTATTTTTAATAGGAATGGAAGAAGGAATCTTTCCAGGATATCAATCAATGCAAGAACAAAAGGAATTAGAAGAAGAAAGAAGATTATGCTATGTGGGAATAACTAGGGCAAAAGAAAATTTATATCTAACATGTGCAAAACAAAGAACTGTTTTTGGCTCTACAAGCTGTAATATGACATCAAGATTTTTAAATGAAATTCCACCAGAATTATTAGATAATGAAAATGAAACATTATTAGCTAATAGTAAAAATCATATATTTGATATGAAACAATATAAATGGACATACGGAAACAATAATTTTAATAATATAAAAACTTATAATATTAACAATATTTCTATGGGAGTTTCAGCTGAAGAAAAAAGTAATACAAATATGGGATACAAATTTAAGAAAACGGCAGAAAGTTTTTTGAAATCTCTTAACAAAGTCGAAAATAAAGCATGTAAAACTATGGATTTTGCACAGTATAAACAGGGGACACGCGTATATCACAAAAAATTTGGAGAAGGGACAATCAATTATGTCGAAGCAGAAGGTGATGATTTAAAGGTGGATATAAATTTTGAAAAATTTGGGCATAAACGTTTAATGGCAAAATTTGCAGGGCTTGAAATAATATAACATATAAAAATAAATAAAAAATGAAGTAAACCACAAAGAGTTTGCTTCATTTTAAATTTATGCCTGTACTTCATTTTTTACAGTCTCAATTTCAGTAGTTGTAGCCTTTGCAGCAGGTTTATAATATCCTTTTGTTTCTGCTACTTTATAAAGTTCATATTGAAAACATTCATCACTATTTCGTATTTGTTGTAAAGTTTGTCTAAGCTGAGCATTTGAACATTCTGCTATAGCTTTTTGATATGATGATAAATCGGCTTTTACACCTTCTAAAATATCATTTACCATAGTTTTTTCATTCATATAAAAACCTCCTTGTTAAAACAATTCTAATAAAATGTATTATTAAGAATTTAAGAAACTCATTAATTTTTGTTTTGTATTTAGAGCATCTTGTGCTGATTTTGTAAACATTTGCTTAATTTGTGGATCAACAACTTGTGTAGAATAAGTATTTAATTTTTGATAAACTGTTTCATGAGCTCCAATTAAATGTCTTAAATTTTGAAGTTCAGATTGATTTAAGTCTGCCATTATAACCATTCCTTTCTAAAAAAATTTATAATCCTATTATTTGTAGAAATAGAAAATTTATGCAAAAATAAATAAGAAAGAAAAATATTAATAGTAAATGAAAGAAAAAAAGAATAAAATAAAGAAAATTTATTAAAAATGAAATTATTTTATTATTGCAAAAATAAGAACTTTTAAATAAAATAAAAACAATTATAAATGGGGGAAGTATCAATGGTAAGAAAAACGATGATGCTATTAAGGACATGGATAAAGTTTATATTACTGATGTTAGCAGGGATATTTTTAATATTATGCGTATTTGTAGCATTTTATAAACCGATATATAGTGTAACAGTAAATGGAGAAATTATAGGATATAGCAAAGATAAAAGTGCATTACAATCTAAAATTAATGAATACATAGAAAAAGGAAATGAAAGTAATAGTAATATTGCATTTGTTCAAATAGATAATATGCCAGAATACAAACTATGTTTATTAAAAAGAGGAATAACAACAAATGATGAAGAAATATATAATAAAGTAATTTCAGCTGGAACATCATATTATAAATATTATTCAATATTAGATGAAAATGAAGAAAAATTATATGTTGCCGACTTTGCAACTGCAGAATCAATTGTAGAAAAACTGAAAGAAAAAAATAGTAATAATATTAATGATATCTCTATTATAGAATTATATGGTACAGAATTAAAAGAGTTTACGGCAATAGATGATGCAGTATCTAAACTATATGAGGAGAAACCTATAGTTGTTGCTCAAACCAAAAAGGTTACACCAACAAAAGTATCAAAATCTGTATCTTATCAAAAAATGCCAATAAACATATCATTTATCAGACCAATATCTGGACAGATAACTTCAAGGTTTGGTTCTATTAGTAGTGTTAGAAGTGGAGCACATACTGGATTAGATATAGCAACAAAGAAGGGAACTCCAATAGCAGCTGCAGCAGCAGGAACAGTTACATATTCAGGATATCAAGGTTCATTAGGAAATTTAATAAAAATATCACATGGAAATGGAGTAGAAACATACTACGGACATTGCAGTGCATTATATGCAAAAGTTGGACAATATGTAAATCAAGGAGAAATAATTGCAGCAGTAGGTTCAACAGGAAATTCAACAGGACCACATTTACATTTAGAAATAAGAGTTAATGGAGTAGCATATAATCCACAGAATTATGTGTATTAAAATAATTTATAGTTAATAGAAAAAATATAAAAAATTTCATAAAGTTATTTACTTAATGAAATTTTTTCTAAATGAATTATAACAATAAACTATTTATATTGCAATAAAAAGACGAAAAAAATCATATAAAAAGTTCAGGTCTTTATATGATTTTTTTGTATCTATAAATATATTAAAATATAAGTCAGTTGGCTTTAATAAATATATAAATGTTTTTCATTAAGTAAATAACTTTATGAAAGTATAGGAGGAACAAAAGTGAAAGAAAAAAGTATTTTACAATGGACGAAAGGAAAATCAGGAATAACATTAATAGCACTAGTAATAACAATAATAGTATTATTAATATTAGCGGGAGTAGCACTAAACACATTATTTGGAGAAAACGGAATAATAATCCAATCTCAAAAAGCAAAAGACCAAACGCAAAAAGCAGAAGCAAATGAGAGTGTATATATAGAAGTAATGGGAAGTTATGACGAAAATGGAAAAATAAATTTAGATAAGTTAAATGAAAACTTAAAAAATAATATAGCAGATATAACATTTAATGGAAGTGAAATATCGGAAACAAACAAAATAAAAAATTTGCCAGCAACTGTCAAAGTAAATGGATATGAGGTAGTTATAAAAGGAACTGTAGCAGAATCTGCAACAAATGATGGAATAGATGCAAAAGAAATATCAAAAGAACCGGATAAATATTATGGAGCAATAGTAAAAGGATACGAATGTGAGAATAGTGCAGGAGTAGAAAATTGGAAAATATTTTATGCAGATGAAAACAATATATATTTAATAGCAGCTGATTATATACATAAAGATTATTGTCCAGGTTCAGCAAATCAATCAATATATGAGAACGATACACCATATAAATTATCAATGCAAAATGTTATAAAAGATTATAAAGGTTCAGAAGATATAAAAGAAAGTAAAATTCAAAGCTTAAATAAAAGTTATTTTGATTATTTAAAAGCGAATGGAAATCAACAGAGTACAAATGATAATATGAAAGCAGTAGCATATATGTTAGATACAGAAGTATGGAGTGTATACAAAGGAGAAAAAGCAGAATATGCTATAGGAGGTCCAACTCTAGAAATGTTATTTAATTCATATAATCAAAAATATAAAACGAACAACAAATATCAAGCAAGAGTAATAGATAAAAAAGGATATGAGTTAAGTTATGATGGAGGAACCAATTGGAATACAAAAATAGATAATAATACATATAGTTTAAATAATCGGTAATAACTTGTACGTGATAGGTGAGACTAATAAAGCATTTGATATGTGGTTAGCGAGTCCATCTTCTTATAGTTTAAGTAGTCTTATGAGAATAGATTATAAAGGAATTGTAGAATATGGAAATCATTCTGTAACTATAAATGGATTTCGACCATTAGTTTGTCTAAATACTAATATAAAACTTGAAGAGCAAGAAAACGGAATATATCTGATAAAATAATGAAAAACAAAAAATAAAAGAAGACTTTGACAACATATTATTTGTCTAAAGTCTTCTTTAAAAAAGTATTTGATATCGATTTATGTGTGATTAGAATCATCATGATGAAAAAAGATATCAATTGTTTTTAAAATAGCATTTCTTTTAAAAATACATTTTCCATGTTCTATAAGTTTAGATTCAAGATTATGAGAATTATTAACTATATTTGCAAATTCAGATATTATTGAGAAAAATGAATTTAATCTCTCAATAGAAAAATTAATTTGTGTAAATACTAAATAATATGTATCTTTATAGAAATATAAAGATGAATTACTGAAAAAATTTTTAAATTCTCTATGTTCTAATAATTCATTATTTAACAATTTGCAAAAATCGCAGAACTCATCAAAACTTAAGAAAGAATATATAGCAGTTTGAGTATTAAATTTAAGAGATTTTCTTTTAGCATTTGGCCTTTTTCGAGAAAAAGAAGGTAAAGTGGACTTATTTAAATCTATTGACACAGGAACAATAGATTTTGTTATATTAAACACAAAAATTCCATCAGGAAAACCAAAAGCTTCAATGAAAATTTTACAATCTTTAGTGTAAAATCCCAATTCCTTTTCAGCCTTATTTAAAATTGATAAAATCAGGTTTTGAGATTCTAGAGAGTCACTCAAAATAGAGTTTGAGTCTATGTTATTTGTTTCTAAATCTTCTATATTTAAAATTATTCTTATTTTATTTTCAGTTAATTTTTCAATTTTCATAAAATAAAACCCTCCCATGAATGTAATTATATTATACTACTATTAACATTATATTTAAAGACTCAAAATTTGGTAATAAAAAATTTTATATTTTAAGTAAATTGCTAAAAAATTAAAAAAGTATAATATAAATAGGCAATACACTTGAAAAAAAACATAATTCACGATATAATAGCAATGCAAAAATGTGAAATTTTAAATTTCCGTAAGAGTATTTGGGGACAAGATATCAAAAAAATAGATAAAAGTCAATATATAAAATAAACAATAAAACAGAAAGGAATGATATTTTGTCAATCAAAATCAAAGAATTACCAATTTCAGAAAGACCATATGAAAAATTAGAATTATATGGAGAAAAAGCATTATCAGAAGCAGAATTACTAGCCATAATAATAAAAACTGGTACACGTAAAGAAACATCAGTTGAATTAGCAAGAAGAATTTTAAATTTAAATGGAAATTTAAACACTAATAACTTGAATTTTTTAAGAGAAAAAAGTTTAGAAGAATTCATGAAAATAAAGGGAATTGGAAGGGTAAAGGCAATTCAATTAAAAGCCTTATGTGAATTTGCTACAAGAATGAATAAACCAACTGATTACAGAAAAATAAAAGTAAAAGAACCAAAAGATATTGCAGAAATATTGATAGGAGAAATGAAGCATTTAAAAACAGAAATGCTAAAGGTTGCAATATTAAATAATGCAAATGAAATATTAAAAATACAAAATATAGTAACAGGTAATGGAAGTGCAATAAATGTGGATGTAAAAAATATATTAGCAGAAGCCATAAAAACACAATCGCCTAAAATTATACTAATACATAATCATCCAAGTGGAAACCCAACACCTAGTGAAAGAGATATAATTTTTACGGAAAATATAGAAAAAGCTTGTGAAATAATGGGAATAAAACTTTTAGACCATATAGTAATAGCAGGAGACTATTATACAAGTATTAATGCAAAAACGAAAATAGGGAGAGATAAAAAATGACATTTCTAAATTCTAGAGATATAGGGATAGACCTAGGAACTGCAAATGTTCTAGTAACAATAAAAGGAAAAGGAATAGTATTAAATGAACCCTCATGTATAGCCATAAATAGTCAGACAGAAGAAGTATTAGCAACTGGTTATGAGGCAAAAGAGATGCTGGGAAAAACACCAAGCACTATAAAAACAATAAGACCATTAAAAGATGGAGTTATTGCAGAACTAACTGCAACTGGACTAATGCTTAAATCTATATTAAATAAAGTATGTAGAAGATATGGAATAGTAAGACCTAGAGTATTAGTAGGAGTTCCATCTGGAATAACAGAAGTTGAAGAAAGAGCAGTAGAAGAATCAATTCTTCAAGCTGGAGCAAAAGAAGTGTATTTAATAGAAGAACCAATGGCTGCTGCAATTGGTGCTTCAGTTGATATAGCAGAACCAAGTGGAAATATAGTAGTAGATATAGGTGGAGGAACAACTGAAGCAGCAGTAATATCTTTAGGTGGAATTGTAATAAGCAATTCAATTAGGGTTGCAGGAGATGAATTAGATGAAGATATAATTAATTTCGTAAAAAAAGAATTAGATTTATCAATAGGGGAAATAACAGCAGAACAAATAAAAAAAGAAGTTGGATGTGCACTTCCATTAATGTCACAATTGGAAATGAAAATAAAGGGAAGAGATTTAACAACAGGTTTACCAAGAGTAGATAACTTTACATCTACACAAGCAGAGCTTGCAATGAGAGAATCTATATGGAAGATAGTAGATGTAATAAAAATAACTTTAGAAAAAACACCACCAGAATTATCATCAGACATTATGGAGAAAGGTATAATATTAACAGGTGGAGGAGCATTAATAAAAAATTTAGATAAATTATTAAGTATGGAAACAGGAATGCCTGTGTATATAGCAGATGCACCACTAGAATGTGTAGTGAAAGGAACAGAAAAGACATTAGAAAATATAGAAAAATTAAGAAGCTTATTAGTAAACTCACGTATTAAGCGAAGAGGAGAATAATAATGTATAAACATAAAAAAAGCGGAATATTAGGAATTATTATAACAATAATAATTCTAATAATATTAGTATTAATCACAAATACAGAAACCACAAAATTATATAGTGTAGAAAATGTAATAAGCAAAATAGTTCTTCCAATACAAAATGGAATAACATATTTAAAAAACAAAATAAATAATAATGATCAATTCTTTACAGATGTAAATAAATTAAAGCAAGAAAATGATGAATTAAAAACCAAAAATAGCGAACTAGAGCAAAAATTAAGAGAATTAGAAATAGTGCAGACAGAAAATGAGACTTTAAAACAATATTTGAATTTAACTGATAAATATCAAGATTATAAAACGATACCAGCATATGTAATAAATAGAGACATCTCAAACTATTCAAAAACAATAGTAATAAATGTTGGAAAAGAAGATGGAATAAAAGAAAATATGACAGTTATAGCTGATGAAGGATTAGTAGGAAATGTTATATCGGTTACAAGTAATACTGCAAAAGTTCAAACAATTATTGATAGTTCAAGTTCAACAAGTGCCATTACAAGTTCAACAAGAGATACAATGGTATGTAAGGGGACAATAGAAGAATCAAATACTTTACAAGCAACGTATATATCTATAGAGTCAAACATAATAGAAGGAGATAGTATAGAAACATCTGGAATGGGTGGAATATACCCAAAAGGTATACATATAGGCAAATTGCTACAAGTAACACAAGGTAAAAATAAAACAGATATAACAGCTAAAATTGAAACAGCAGTAGATTTTGAAAAATTAGAAACAGTATTGGTAATTACAAATTAGAAATTCAATTAATAAGAAAGGAAAACAATGAAAAAAATACTTATAAATTTAGCAATACTACTAATATTTATACTTATATATTTGTTACAAGCAAATTTCTTTACATGGTTTAAAATAGCCGATGTAATGCCAAACCTATTTGTAATATTAATGCTATATATAGGATTATTTATGGGAAAAATTTCAGGAATAACATATGGAGTATTTTTAGGAATATTAATAGATACTTTTATAGGTAGAAAAATGGGAATAACATCTATAATGCTAGCAGCAATCGGAATAATAGCAAGTATATTTGACAAAAACTTTTCAAAAGATAGTAGAATTACCATAATGGCAATGACTGCGATAAGTACAATAATATATGAAACAGGAATATATTTAATAAGTTATGTCATATTGCAAGCAAATATTGAAATATTAGCATTTATAAAAATACTAATCATAGAAGTAATATATAATCTATTATTGACAATTATATTATATCCTATAATACAACTAACAGGTTATGACATAGAAGAGGAATATAAAGGAAGCAAAATATTAACAAGATATTTCTAAAATAATTTAAAATATATTAAATAAAAGAAGGTGAAAAATTGAGTAAACGAATTACTAAAGAACAAATTAACTTAAGGTTTAACATAGTAAGTCTTTTTGTATACATATTAGGAATAATACTAATTATTCAATTACTCAATTTACAAATAATACATGGAGATGAATATAGAGAACAATCAAATACAAGATTAACAAGAATATCAAAAATACAAGGTTCAAGAGGAGACATTGTAGACAGAACAGGTAATGTATTAGCAACCGTCAGAATAGCATATGATGTTGAATTATATAAAACAAATATAGAGACAGCTGAATTAAATAAAGCAATTCTGGAATTAATGAATGTTTTAGAAAAAAATCAAGAAAATTATACAGATACATTTCCTATAAAAATAAACCCATTTGAATTTACAATAGTAGATGAAGAATTAAATAAATGGAAAGAAAAAAATGAAATTGAAAAAGATGCATCAGCTGAAGAAGCATTTTATAAATTTAAGGAAAAATATAAAATAGATAGTAATAACATTGAGGAAATAAGAAAAATAATAACAATTAGATATAGAATAACAACAGAGGGATATAGTAGTACAAAATCATTAAAAATAGCAACAGACATAAAAGAGGAAACAGTGGCAGAATTAAGTGAAAAGAATAGTAATTTCGCCGGAATTAATATAGTAAAAGATTCAATAAGGACATATACATCAGGTAGTTTAGCATCACATATTTTAGGATATATAGGAAATATAAATGAGGATGAATATAATAAGCTAAAAGACACATATGACAGAGATGATTCAATAGGTAGAACAGGAATAGAAAGTTTATTTGAAGACTATCTAAAAGGTAATGATGGAGAAAGGCAAATAGACATGTCAGTGGATGGAACTATAACTGCTGAATATATAACAAAAGAAGCAGTAGCTGGTTCAACAATAGTTTTAACAATAGATGCAAATCTTCAAAAAATTGCAGAAGAAGCACTAGAAAATAATATCAATAAAATAGCAACAGGAGGATTTTCTGAAACATTTGATACAAAAACAGGAGCAGTAGTAGTTTTAAAAATAGATACAGGTGAAGTACTTGCAATGGCGAGTTATCCTGACTTTGAGCCAGAAAAATTTGTGGGAGGAATAAACCAAACAGATTGGAATCAATATAGAGATGATGAAAGAAAACCTTTATTAAATAGAGTTATTCAATCACAATATGCTCCAGGCTCAATATTTAAGATGGTAACAGCTACAGCTGGGCTTGAAACAGGAGCTATTACAATTAGCGAAAAAATAAATGATACAGGAGTATATCCATACGCACATAAACCAGTATGTTGGTATTATACTAATTATCATAGAGGACATGGATATTTAAATGTATCTGGAGCAATTAAAAACTCATGTAATTATTATTTTTATGAGGTAGGAAATAGAATTGGAATAGATACATTATCAAAATATGCAAAATACTTTGGATTAGGAGAAAAAACAGGAATAGAATTGCCAAGCGAAATATCAGGAAGTCTTGCGTCAAGAGAAACAAAAGCTAAAAATTCTGATATTGAATGGCAATTAGGAGAAACATTATCAGCGGCTATAGGACAAAGTTATAATAGTTTTACTCCTTTACAAATTGCAAAATATATAGCAACACTAGCTAATGCAGGTGAAGAGGTAAACCCTACTATAATAAAAACTATACTAAATTCAGATGGAACTGAAGAAACAAAAGAAGATATAAGAAAATATGCAAGTGAAAAATTAGGTTTAACGGAGGAGGAAAATAAAGAAAAACTAGAGATAAAACCAGAAAATTTAGAAGCTATATTAGAAGGAATGAGATCTGTAACAGGTGAAACAGGAGGAACAGCATATGGAGTATTTAGAAACTTTAACATAGAAGTAGGAGGAAAAACTGGCTCAGCACAAGCGGGGGATAATGTAAATGCTTGGTTTGCTGGATTTGCACCATTTGAAGATCCAGAAATAGCAGTAGTAGTTATGGTAGAAAATGGTTCGCATGGAAGCTATACAGCGGAAGTAGCAAGAGATATAATGGCTGAATATTTTGGAATGAATTCACAAAATATTCAAGAATCTAGTGCAGCAATTCCATACACAGAAATAGAAAGATAATAGGAGGAGGCATTTCAATGAGGAGTGTAAGTATAAACCTAAAAAAAGATGAAAATATAATAAAAATTAATGAAGAAGCAGAGCAAAATCAAATATTAGAAGAATTAAAGCGAAAATTGCCGGAATTAAAAAAGTTATATAAAGATGAAAAAACACCTATAAGAATTACAGGAAAAGTCTTAAAAAACAAAGAAATGGATGAAATTCAAAATATAATAAAAAGTTATCTAGAAATTGAAGTCAATTTTGACATGCCAAAAGAATTAGGATTATCAAGTATAACTAAAACATTTAATAAAACAGTAAATATATCAGAAACTAAATTTCATAAAGGTTCATTGCGTTCTGGAAAGAAAATGGAAATTGAAGGAAGTATAGTAATAATAGGTGATGTGAATTCAGGAGCTGAAGTAATGGCTACTGATAATATAGTAGTTTTAGGCACGCTTAGAGGATTAGCACATGCAGGAGCAAAAGGAAATAAAGAAGCAATTATAGCAGCAGGTGAACTAGATGCAGTTCAATTAAGAATAGCAAATATAGTAAAAGAATTAGGAAAAGAGGAAATGCCAAAAAAACACGTATATATACATGTAGCAGAAGAAAAAATAGTAGTAGAGTAGATTTTTATTTCAACTAAGAAGTAACAAAATAAGTACTATAAAAAGGCTTTCATCTTTAACTTCTTCTGAATATAAAAGATAGATAAGACTAACTAGCAAAATATCATCTGTATAAATTTTTAAACCAAATAAATCAAACAAATAATTATCATTATCGTTTGATTTATTTTTTTGTGCAACATTAAAAGATCTATTATCAGAATTACTACTGGTAGAATTATTTACAATATTTTGACTAGAATCATGCATAAAAGGGTGATTATTTATAGCAGAGTTAAAGCTAGAATTTAAATTATTAGTATAATTGTTTAGCTCTGCTTGTTGAGTAGAATTATTAGTAAAACTAGGAGGGATTCGATAATAATTTCTGTAATATGGAAAAGGAAAGTTCATATACGGAAATCTAGGCATTTAATTATTCTCCTTTTGGTCTTTTTTTAAGATATCTGCAATTTTTGTAACATTAAGTAAATTAGCATATTGATCTAATTTTTCTTTTCTACTATTACGCAAATATGGTTTTAAAGAATATAATAAATTCGTGCTAGGATTATTTTTTTGATTCATTGATTCCATAATAGATTTCATCTTCATAATAGTACCCATATCAAGATTAAAATTACTACTAGAAGTATTAGAGTTATCATTATTTTTATCGTTAAAGTTAGCATTATTAGAACTACTATTAGAAGTATTATTAGATTGTAGCATAGAAGATATATTGTTTAACATTTCAGGTGAAACTTGATTAAGCATATTATTTAAAGTTTGAGAAGAGTCATTGTTTCCATTATTAAGATTATTAACTAATCCTTGTACTTCACTAGGAATATTGCCACTATCGACCATTTTCTTTAAATTATTAAAAACATCAGTTAAATTATCTGACATATAAATTCCTCCTAAACATGATAATAAATTATATGATTTTTTCTTTAACAATATGATATGCAGAAAAGTGAAAAAATGTTCTTAAATAAAATTAGCTAAAACATTGAAAAATAATGAAAAATTAACAAAAAAACATTGAAAAAAGTCTAAAAAAATAGTATAATAGAAGAGGATGTAATAATGAAATATAAATTTAATATAATAGAAATCTTTTTGTAATATTTTGTCAAAAAATAGCTTCCGTAGTGCGAAAGAGTTGAATATAACCAAAATCAAAAAATCTAGTTTAACTCTTACATTGACAAAATACCCAAAGATAGTATAATTTAAGTATTAAGTATGTTAATTATTTGTATTTTAATAGGAGGAGTAATTATGAAAAACAAAGTATTAAAAATAGCAATCACATTAATATTAATAATTGCTATGACGATGTCAGATTTTGCATTAATAGCATCATATGCAGTAGAAGCAATAAATGATGCTACAAATCATGATAATGTAAAATTTTCGGCATATTTTAAAACACAAGAAGGAGAAAAACAAACAAATGCAAGTTATGCTATAAATAATAGTCAAATAAAGTTATATATGGAGGTATCAGTTGAAAAAGAAGGGTACTTTGATGGAATAATAACTCTAGGCAATAGTAATTTTAATATAAAACCAGAAGTATTAAGTGATAGTATTAGTAAAATAGAAGGAAATACTATTACACTTAATCGTATAACATCTGGAAAAACAGCATTAATAGAAGTAGCAATAGAGCCAATAACAAGTCCAAAATATAATTTATCTATGTTAAATATGGAAAGCAAATTACAAATACAAGGAACATACAAAGATAGTACAGAAAAAGACATAAATATAGAAACAGAGAAAGCTGTGACTTTAAACTTAACAGTTCCAACAGATGCTGAAGCAAATTTAGAGAGCAAAGTAATAACAAATAGAATTTACAAAGTTGGAGAAATTGATAAAAGAATAGTTCAAATAGAAATAAATAATAAAATAGTAGGTAATGTTTATCCAGTAAAAAATACAATAATTGAATTAAAAACATTACCAAATATAGAATCAATAGAAATAATTACAAAAGGAACATTTGCAACTAATGGAATAAAAGAACAAAAATTAGACGATAGTCAATATATCTATAATTCTGATGATAATTTATTAACTATAAATATAGAAAATACTATAGATTCACAAGGAAATATTTCATGGCAGAATAATGCAGAAGATACTATAATAGTAACATTTATATTAAATAAAACAGATAATCCATTACAAGAAGATATGAATATTAAAGCAACAGTTACATTCTATGGAGATGAAGAAAAGAAAGTAGAAAAAGAGGCAACATATAAAGTAGAAGAAGAAAAAGATGGAATAGTAAAAACATCTATTACAAATGAAGAAACATATATGTATAAAGGAAAAATATATGCAAAACAAGAAAGAGAATATAGAACAACAACAAATATAGAAATAAACTATGCAAATTTAGCAAAAAATGTACAGTTAAAGCAAACAACAACATATGGAACTGATTCAGAAGAAAAACAAGCAAATATAGAATATAGATCAACAACAATTAGCAAAGCAGAAATAGAAAAAATATTAGGAACTGAAGGAACAATAACAATAAAAGACAACAATGGGAATGAAATACAAAAAATAACAAAAGATACTGAAGCAGACGAAAATGGAAATATAATAATAACATATGCTTCAGGCATAAAGGAAATAAATGTAGAAATGACACCACCAGTAGAAACAGGAATAATAAGATTATCACATTTAAAGGTAATAAAACCAGAAAATTACTCAAGAGAAGAAATCAGATTATTTAAACAATTAATAGAAAGAGCAGAATTAAAATATAGTTCAGAGCAAGGAAATACTGCAATAAATACATATGAAAGAAAAATGGGATTAAATGAAACAATCACATCATCAAAATTATCAGTAGTCCCAAAAACATTATCAACAGTAGCAACAAATGAGCAAGTAAAGATTGCAGTTACACTAAAAACAGATGATGAAATGTATGATTTATATAAAAATCCAACAATTAGAATACAATTACCTCAAAGTGTAACAGCATTGAGTAATGTAAAAACAAATTTATTATATTTAGATAATTTTAATGTAGAAACATTTAAATATTTACCAGAAACAAAAGAAATAGTATTAACATTAAACGGAGAGCAAACAGAATATACAAGTAGTAATACAAATGGATATATTGAAATATTAGCAGATTTAACATTAGAAGAAACAATACCAAATCATTTAGATAAAATGACATTAACATATACAAATGAAAATGCAATTAATTATGAAAATGAAGGAAAATTTGAAGTTGATATGTCAATTTCAGGACATGCAGGGTTAGTTGCATTAAATAACATCACAAACTATAATGTAAAAGCTAATTCAATAGGAAGTAAAGCAGAACAAGTAGCAAATCTAAAAATGAATACACAAAGCACAGAAGCAAATTTCCAAATAGCATTAGTAAATAATACAGGTGAAAATTTAAGAAGTGTTAATGTATTAGGAAATTTACCAGTGCAAGGAAATATATCTGTAGGAGAGTATACATTTGCAAACACAATTGCTTCTACAATAAAATCACCAATTAGTATAGCAAAAGGAGCAGGAACTGTATATTATACCTCAAATCCAAATGCAACATCAGATTTAACAGATTCTACAAACGGTTGGAATACTAATTTAGAACAAGTACAAAATCCAGTACTATATATGATAGTAATATCTAATATGGAAAAGGGTACAAACTTTATTGCAAACTATACAATGAATATACCAGCAAACTTACAATATGACCAAGAAATGAAAACAACATATATTGCAAACTATTCAACAGAAACAACATCTGGAACAATTAATATAGTACCAGTAGGGTTAGAAACAGGAAAATTACTAGTATCACTAGAAGCAACAGTAGGTGGAGAAGTACTAGAAAATGGATCATCTGTAAAAGCGGGTGAAGTTATAAGATACAAAATAACAGCAATCAATAATGGAAGTGCAGATGCTCAAAATGTAGAATTAAATGCATTTATACCTGAAGGAACAGTTTATGTAGAACCAATGGAAGAATTTGAATATGCCGATCCAATTAAATTATATTATGAGGAAGATGAATCTAAAACTGCATTCAATTATACAATAGAAACATTAAAAGCAGGTGAAACAAGAGTTATTGAATATGAAGTAAGAGTTAAAAGTGATACAATTAATGGTGTAGCAAGAAATCAGGTAACAGCAACATATAATGGGGATATAGAAATAAATTCAGCAGAGATTAATAATACATTAGAACAAGGAAGTTTAAGAGTGACAGTAAAAAGACGTACAGATGTTGATACAGAATTAATTCCAGAGCAATCAATACAATATTTCGTTATAGTTGAAAATATTTCTAATGAAGCAAAAAATGATATCGATTTAAAACTAAATATACCAGAAGAACTAGAATATACAGAATTAAAACAAGAAGGTAACGAAGCAACAATGCTTGAAGCATCAGAAAATATTAAAATTGATACACTAAATCCTGGAGACGCTAAAATATATAGAGTATATACAGTTTTAAAGGGAATAGAAGATAAAACGAAAAAAATCCAACTTACTGCTTCAGCAAGCTGTAATGGAGATACATATAGATCTAACGCATATGATGAAATAATATATGGCTATGATGTACAAGTAGAAATGAAAGCTACACATGAGGGAGAATATCTAAAAGCAGGAGATACAATCGAATTTGAAATAACTGTAAAAAACAATTCACAAATGCCTACAAATGGATATTCAGTAGAAACAAGTAGTCTTAACAAATTAACTATTAAGAAAATAGAAATAGATGGAGTAGAACAAGAAATACAAAATGAAATCTTTTTCACAGAGACATTAAATATCCCAGCAAATAGTAGTACAACAATAAAAATAACAGCAGAAGTTTATTATTCCGCTGACAGAACAGAAATAGAAAAGATATCTACAGTAGCAATTTTAAAATATTTAGGAAATGTAGTACAAACTACAGAACCAATAGTACATTATCTAGAAGCAATAGAGGAAGAACAACCAGATTTGCCAGAAATTCCAACAGATCCAGAGGATCCGGATAATCCAGAAGATCCAGATAACCCAGATAATCCAGAAGACCCAGATAATCCTGAAACTAAAAAATATGCAATAAATGGACGAGCATGGATTGATCAAGATAAAGATGGTGAATTTAACAATAATGATTCTTTACTAAAAGAGGTAACAATAAAACTATTAAATGTTGAGACAAATGAATTTGTTAGAGACACAGAAACCAATAAAGATTTAACAGCTACAACAGGTGAAGATGGATATTATAATTTTGAGAATATAGCTGAAGGAAAATACATAGTAGTATTTGAATATGATAATACACTATATAAACCAACAATTTATAAAAAGACAGGTGTAGATGAAAGCAAAAACTCTGATGTAGTATCTAAAACATTAATTATAAATCAAGAAGAAAAAGAATATGCAATTACAGATGAAATAGAATTAAACCAAAACATTACAAATATAAATTTAGGTTTAGTATTCATAAAACAATTTGATATAAATTTAGATAAATATATTAGTAAAGTAATAGTACAGAACACAAAAGGAACAACAACCTATGATTACCAAGAGCAAAATTTTGCAAAAGTAGAAATATCAGAGAAAAGAATAGTAGGTTCAACTATAATAGTACAATATACTATAAAGGCAACAAATGTTGGCGATGTGGATGCATACATAAATTCAATTGTAGATTATGCACCAAACGGATTAAAATTTAGTTCTGAATTAAATACAGATTGGTATGAAGTTGGAAGTGAACTATATACAAATAGTTTAGCAAATATAGCAATAGCACCTGGTGAAAGCAAAGAAATAACATTAACTTTAACAAAAACTAAAACAGACGGAAATGCAGAATTAATAAACAATATGGCAGAAATACAAGAAGCATACAATATTTATGGAATAGCAGATACAAATTCAACAGCAGGAAATAAAAACAAAGATGAGAATGATTTAGGCTCAGCAGATTTATTGATAAGTATACAAACAGGTAGTGCATTAAGTTATGTAGCATTAGTAATATCAATGATTGCAATAGTCGGAGTAGCAGCATACTTAATAAATAAAAAAGTATTGCACACAAAATTTTAGAGGAAAGGAGGAGTAGAGATAATGAGTAAAAGTAAAAAAATATTAATATTTGTAATTGGAATTATAACAATTTTAACGATATGTTTTTTGGCTAGAGGAGTTTTATCAGTAAACTATGCAGGAAATGGTTATATTAATTCATTTGATTTCTCAACATGGACACTTGGAAAAACATTGGGAATAAACGCATTTGATTTGGATGATGGTAGAGGTAATACATATGCTAATGGATTTCAAATGAGGGAAAATTTAAAGTTTTTCTGTACAGAAGTAAGTCAACAGTTTCGTAGTGGGCCAGTACAATTAAAAGCAATTGTAAACATAAATGGAGATCAAGCTAGTGGTACAAGATTAGGACAAAATGGTCAGACAATAACTTTAAATCCCAAAAATGATGATAATTCTAAAAAGGCAAATAAAATATTATCAGAAATAATAGCTCAAGCAGAAGAAAACGAAGATGAAAGAAGTAGGCATGCAGCAGAAAGCAATGATATATCAATAGGAAGAGATGTATATCAACATGTTATGTGGAAATACTTATCAACATGGAATGGTGCGGCATTTGAAAAGGGAGCTAATTTAGATGGACTTATAATGGCAGGAACTTCATATGATAGCGAATATGAATCATTTAAACAAGAGGAAAAAGAAGCTGAACAAATACTTAAACAAATAGAAGCATCAGTATCAAATGGTAATAATACAGCTGTTAAGCCACAAATACAAAATCCAAATAAGAAAGAATCATTAGATATAGTTGCAGTAATTGGAGACAATATAATATTAGGTCCATTTACTTACAATTATAGTGGAAAAGTAACAGAATTTAAGTACTATTTCAATGATGATAAAAATACACAAAAAACAGCAACTGTTGGAGAATATTCAAAAGTTAATGGTGTTTCAACATTTACACCAAAAAATATATCAGATTTACCAAATGGTACAAATGGTAGAAGCTTTTATATTCAAATTCCAAGAGCTGAATTAGATGGAAAAACTAAAATAGGATTATTTACAAAAGTAGTTGGTGACGAACAGCAAGTTACAACTTTATATTTTCTAGAAAGAGATGGAGAATACCAAAATTTAGTATATGTAAATAGAGATAAAAAACCAGCAGAAGCACAACTAGAAGAATCATATACATTAAATTTAACAGGAAAAGTTTCTATATCAAAACAAGATGAAGATGGTAAACCATTAGCTGGTATATCATTTGAAATAAAAGATTCAAATAACAATAGAGTTGCTACATTAAAAACAGATAGTAATGGAAAAACAAATGAAGTAGAACTACAAATAAATAAAGTTTATCAGATAGTTGAAACATCAGCTGATATATATGGATATAAAAAGCATTCCTTTACACAAGAAAATATATCTATAAAAAATGGAACAGTTTTAGAAGTAAAAAATGGTGCAGCAAACTTTAAGATTACAGAAGATGGAGCAGTTATAACAATTAAAAACCAAAGAGAATTAGCAACTGTGCAAATAGTCAAAGATGGAGCAGATGGTGATGTGTTATCAGGGGTACCATTTGTAATAGAAATACATACAAAAATTAATGTTGATCATTACAAATATTTAAGGTTAACAGACGCAAATGGAAATTTCGTAAGTAGTGTAACTGGAGAAGTAACTATAAATGAAAATAATACAGCAACAATAAATGCTAATGGTACAACTGAATATAAAGTAGAATATGTATCATTTACAAATGATGATGGTGAATATAGAAGATATAACACCCTAAAACAAGAAGATTTAAACACAATAACTAAATTTGTAACTAATGACCAAAGCAAAATTACAATTAAAAATTTAGAAATAAATGCAAATATATCAAAAACATATGATTATACAGCATATGAGATGTACAATCCACATTATGGATATGGATCAGGTAATAATTCAGTATTAAAAGGAACAGCAACAAATCTAGAACCAAATAAAACAACTACAATAAAAATTACTAACCGAAAAGATCTTGGAAATTTATTAGTTGAAAAATTTGATGAGGATAATAATACAATATTATTACCAGGAGTAGGATTTGTCGTAGAAATAAGCCCAAGTGCAGATAAAAAGTATGCATATTTAGCATTATATGACGAAAGTGGTAAACTAGTAAATGAAGTAAATGGCAATGTAAAAATAAATTCAAATAATAAGGCAAATGATGCAAATGGAGAATATAGAGTACAATATGTAACATTTAATAATGAATACTCAAAATTAACGAATTCTGAAAAAGCACAGCTAACTACATTTATAACAGGAGAAGATGGAAGATTAACTATAGAAAATTTGGAAGTATATGCACAATCAACAGGAAATAAATACACATACAAATTAATAGAAACATCTAACTCAAATTATGGATATGTAGCATCTTCAGAAGTAGTAGGTAGTGTATCAATAGAATCAAATACAACAACTAAATTAGAGATTGGAAATAAACAAAAATATACAAAATTATCAGGATATGTATGGTTAGAAAATCCAGGTGGAAAATCAAATGAATATGATTGTATATATGATCCAACAGTAAGTAATGAAATAAAGGATATAAAACTTACAGATTTATATATAATGCATAATGGAGTATTACAACAAGATCCAAATGCACAAATACCAGTAAAAATAGAATTGCGAGATAAAAACGGAAAAGTTATAAAAGCACAACCAGATGAATTTGATGAAACTGGAAAATATACATTTAATGAAATAGAAACAGAAAAATTGTCAGATTATAAAGTAGTATTTGTATATGACGGCTTCTATTATACAACAGTGTCAACAAATTTAGAACTTGAAAATGGTTCAAAAGTAGAAGAAGTAGCAAATGAAAGAAAAACTCTAAATGAAAAATTTGGAACAATAGAGCAAGATGGAAAAGTAGTTTCAACAAATGGAACAGAAAATACAGTTGAGTATACATCAGAAAATCATACAGCAACAGTAAGTAAATTTAACTTTGACACGACATTATCAGCAGATACAAATAAATTGAATTTTGCAGAAATGTATAGAGCACAAAAACAGGATGCAAATGGAGTATTTAATGGTTTAGACAACATAAATATGGGTCTAGTAATAAGAGAACAACCAGATCTAGCACTATCAGAAGATATTGAAAAAGTAGAAATAAGCTTTAATGGATATAATTATTCATATATATATGCTACAAGAAATCAATATTTAGAAAACAATAGCGGATTCGATGTAGGTGTAAAATTCGAAAATAAATATGCAACAGCAAGGTATACAAGAACAATTTATGCATCAGATATACAAGCTGCAGCAGATAGTGGAAAAGAAATTGGCGTTTCTATAACATATAAAATAACAATTAAAAATCAAAGTAGAACATTATCTATTGAACCAAAAACAATAATAAATTACTTTGATAACAGATATGAACAAATAGAATCAATTGTTGCAAAGTCAGGAACAGCAGTAAACATTGATGGAACTGGAATATATAACGACATATATAATGTTGCAACTATAGCATATGGAGGAAGAATAGAACCAGGAAACTCTGATGATATTGAAATAAAATTTAAACTAAATAGAGCAGCAATACTAGATTTATTAAATGAAACATCAACATATCATAATATGTCAGAAATATTAAGTTATTCAACATACTATGGAAATAATACAAATAAAATGGATGGAAAGGCATTTACAACAGACGTTACAGCAGCAGGATCAATATATGCAGGAATAGATGAAGATTCAGCACCAGGAAATGCAGAACTTAAATTAGTAGATCATCCATCAGGAGGAACTCAAGTAATAGATACAACCGATTTTGAAGATGATACATCTTCAGCACCATCTTTGATATTAGAGGCAGGAGAAGAAAGAAAAATATCAGGAACAGTATGGGAAGATAGAGATGCTAATACAGAAGATGATGAAAGACTTGGGGATGGTATTTATGATAATACTGAATATCCAATTGCAAAAGTTAAATTAGAGTTATGGCAAGTAAATAGTGATGGAACAACAGAAATAGCAAAATATTCAAATGGAGAAGAGGCTAGAACAGAAACATCAGAGACAGGTGAATATACATTTGGATATGAGCAAGATGGAAAACATATAGGAATATTGCCAGGAACATATTTTATAAAGTATATATATAATAATGAATCATATATTATAACTCCAGATGGAAATAAAAACTTAAATGCCAATGACTATAAATCAACAATAATCACATCTGATGTTATCAAATCAGCAATAAATAATGCAGAAACAATCACATATAATGGTATAGAATATCCAGGATTTAGATGGTATCTAATAGAAGAACCATACAGATATTCAGATGCAGTTGATAATATGGAAACAAGAAATAGTTTAACTAATGAAAAAGTAACATATGGTACATATAAAGATACATCAACAGCATCTATGGATGCAAATACGCCTATTATGGATGTAGGAATAGAATTTACAACTGAAGATAGTTCTACAGCTGCATATTATGATGAAAATCAAGAATTACAATCAACAACATTTGTAACAAATTTTGCAAAAGTAGATTTTGGTATAATAGAGAGAGCCAAAATAGATATTACACCTGAAAAACAGATAACAAGTTTAGAAATTATAGGACAAAATGGTGCAAGTATAATACCAAAAGGAAATCCATCAAATCCAGGAGAAGAAATGCAATATGTTAAGACTGGACTAGAAGATTTAGTATCAGTAGAAATTGATACAAATCTATTACAAGGTTCTAAACTAGAATTAGAATACACAGTTACATTAACAAATAACTCTGAAACAGATTACACAGAAACAGAATATTATTACTATGGTACAGGAGGAAGAACTGAAAGAAGAGTAAATGTAGAAAAACTTATAGACTATTTAGATACAACAATAACATTAGATAGTAATAAGCAAACTGAAAATTCTGCATGGACTCAAATAACTGATATAAAAGGACAATTATATGATACGGGATTAATAAGCGAAGATGTATACAATGAATTAAAAACTGGTAATTATATAGTATTATTAACAGAAGAATTTAAAGATGTTCCTTTAAAAGGAGAAAAATCATTAAAATTATATGCAAGCAAATATCTAGCAACATCTCTTGAAAATAGAATAGAGAATGATGTAGAAATAATTGAACTATCAGGAGGAAGAACAATAACATCTTCAATACCAGGAGATTATGTTCCTCATACATCTCCAAATGAACAAAATGATTGGGATCAAGAGGTACTAGTAATAACAGCACCAACAGGTATAGCTATAGGATATGAGATATATATAATAGCAATTGTTATAACACTAGCAATATTAGTAGCTGGAATAGTAATAATCAAAAAGAAGGTTATAAAAAAGTAATATAAGACATAAGTTATATGTTAATGAAACATGATATAACAGAAAAAATGCCGTAATGGAAAACCATTACGACATTTTTTTTTGCCAATATATTGCGTTTTAAAACAATATGTAATAAAATAAGAAAAACAATTTGAAAAAAAAAATTGTTTATATCACATTATGTAATAAACTTTTTTAAAGTAAATTACTAAAAAAGACAAAAAAATCGAAAGACAAATATTAGAATGTTACCAAGAAAAGTTTAAGAGGTGGTAAGGATGTTTCAAAATGTACAATATGAGGATATAAAGCAGGAAAATAATAATGTAGAAAATACAGTAAACATATTAAAAAATGTTTTAACGGTTAAAAATATAGTTTTATATTTAATATCATTTATGATATCAATGGTTGGATTAGGAGGAGAGGTATCACCATTTAGCATAGCAATAGTAGCAGCATGTCTTTCATGTGAAATACCAGCATTCGGAATAATTATAGTTTCAATTATAGGAAATATAATTGGTTTTGGTGCACCTGGAGGGGTTAATTATATATTAACATTATTAATTTTAATGTTCACATTTCTAATAAAAAAGCCAATATATAATGAAGAAACAAAAAATGAAAAAATTAAGTTAGCAAAAAGACTTTTTACAAGTGTGTTTATTTTGTCAACACTTAGATATATGTTAGGAGCATTTACAATATATAATCTATTAGTAAATATTACAAATGCAATAATCGTAGTAATATTTTATAAGATAGCAGTAAATTCATTATCAGTTCTTGAAGATGTACACACAAGAAAAGCATTTTCACTAGAAGAAGTTATGGGAGCAAGCCTAATATTAGCTATAGCAATATCAGCAATAGGTAATTTAGAAATCTTTGGATTTTCAATAAGAAATATATTTAGTATTTTATTAATATTAATTTTAGGATGGAAAAATGGAGTATTAATTGGGACAACTTCTGGTGTAACAATTGGATCTGTATTGGGAATAATAGCAGAGTATGAACCTAGTATGGTGGCAGCATTTGCAATTTCTGGAATGATGTCAGGTTTATTAAGTAAATTTGGAAAAATAGGAGTAATAGTAGGTTTTATAATTGGAAATGGCATACTAGCATATATTTCTAATGGAACAACAATCGATACACAAATACTAAAAGAGATAATAATAGCATCAATAGCATTATTAGCAGTACCATCAAAAATTAAAATACCAATTGAAGAATTTATAGGAAAATCAAGATTTTTACCTTCATTCGTAAATAATTCATTGGGATCAGGAAAAGAAACAATAAATAAATTAAACATAGTATCAGAGACAATACAAACAATTGCAGAAACATATGATATAAGTGAAGAAAAAGAAGAAAATAATTTTGAACAAAAAAATAAGAACATATTTAAATCAGAACTATTAAATAATTTAGATAATATGAAAGAAAATATTCTATATGATGATTTAATAAAAACAGAAGGACCAATTGTAAATGATCTATTTATAACATTAACAAATAAACAAGAAATTACTAGAAAAGATTTACTACAAATTTTTGCAAATAACAATAGTTACATCGTGGGTATAACAGATGAAAAGGTAAGTAGTTATTTAGAAGATAATATAAGACAAGCTATAAATGCTATAAATTCTGCATATAGAGTAAGTACAGCAAGTTTTGTATATGAAGAGAAAATGAATGAAAACAAAAAAACAATGAAAGCACAGCTAGGACAAATATCAAAAGCAATATCAAATATTGCAACACAAATAGAGAAAAATGCTGACACTGAAAAACAATATATTGATGAAAAAGAAAGAATATTATATTTATTAAAACAAAAAGACATAAGTGTAGAAGAAATAACAATAAGGAAACCACATGATGAAAGATTTTTTATAGAAATGTATCTAAATATTGTAAATCAAGGAATAATAAATAATGATATAGATAAAATAGAAAAAATTTTAAGTCAAGTATTAAAAGAAAAAATAATATTAAATGAGAAAGCATCAAAAATCAGTGATCAAAAAAGTCTGTTAAGCTTTATTTCCGCAGATAAATTTCAAATGAATATTGGAATGGCAAATGGAATAAAAAATAAGAGTTTAGTATCAGGAGATTCTGTGTTAAACATAAGACTAAAAGATGGAAAAATTTTGATAGCGATTAGTGATGGAATGGGTTCTGGACCAGAGGCACGAAAGAGCAGTCAAATAGCAATAAAAATGTTAGAAAGATTATTAAGTTCAGGATTTGATAAAGAAACATCAATAGAATTAATAAATAAAACTATATTAAATTCAAATGAAGAAATATATGCAACTTTAGATATAGCAATAATTGATTTGTATAAAGGTAATATAGAGTTTATAAAAAATGGAGCGTGTCCTACTTACATTAAGAACATGAAAAGAGTACAGATATTAAAGACAATTTCATTACCAACAGGAGCTTTAGAAGATATAAAACTTACAACATATGATAAAGATATAGATAGTGGAGACATATTTTTAATGTGTAGTGATGGGATTTTAGATTCAAATGTTGAATATAAAAATAAAGAATTATGGTTGAAGTATTTATTAGAAGATATGGAACCACAAAATCCACAAAAAATGGCAGATATAATATTAAGAGAAGCAGTTGATAATAACTATGGAATAAATAAAGATGACATGAGTGTAATAGTTTGCAGAATAAAATAACAAATATAAATACATATTTGAAATGATAAAACTAAAAAAATCAATAATTAAATGATAGAATTTTAAAGTAAAAATTTCATAAAGTTAGTTA
>CAMMHE010000019.1 GCA_946496575.1 uncultured Clostridium sp.
ATAATTATCCCCCAGTATAACTGGGGGATTTTCATATGGGCCTATAAGGCCTTGATACTAGCTGGTGCTGAAGCACCTTCGGTTTGACAGCTTACGCCTCTTTCGCTTGCGTTTTTGTTACTTACTACCCTTTAAAAGGGTCTTTGTATTCTTTTATTGTTATTTGATCTGACATCATGTCCTCTTTTAATTCATTTTGAACATAATTATATACTGCCGTCTTGTTATTTCCTACCGTACTTACATAGAAACCTCTACACCAGAATGTTCTATTATTATATTTGTATTTTAAATTTGCATGTCTTTCAAATATTATTAATGTACTTTTCCCTTTTAAATATCCCATGAACGATGATACACTTAATTTTGGTGGTATACTTACATACATATGTATATGGTCTGGGCATGCTTCTGCATTTATTACCTCTACATCTTTTCTTCTACATAATTCTCTCAATATCATTCCTATTTCTCTTTTTAATGTTCCATATATTTCTTTTCTTCTATATTTTGGTGCAAACACTATATGGTACTTGCATTCCCATGTTGTGTGTGCTAAACTATCTGTGTATGAACTTTTCATACTACCCACTCCTCTCATATTTAATATTTGAGCTGTCAAACTTCAAATATTATATCATGTTTGAGTGGGATTTTTGTTACTCTGTGCAAAACTATAAGTTTTTTTAGACCCCCAGCATAGCTGGGGGTTAACTTTAATGTTAATATTAAAAACAGATCTTTAATGATCTGTTTTATACTCCCATAATATTATATCCGCTGTCTGCATAAATTACTTGTCCAGTAATACTTTCAGACATATTACTTAATAAAAATGTAGCTACATTGCCAACTTGGATTGTTGTAACATTTCTATGTAATGGTGCTTTTTCTTCTACAACTGTTAATATCGAGTTAAAATCTTTTATACCTTTCGAAGATAATGTTTTTATTGGACCACTTGATAATGCATTTACTCGTATTCCTTCTCTGCCTAAATTTTCTGCCAAATATCTAACACTTGATTCTAATGCTGCTTTTGCTACTCCCATTACATTATATCCTTCTAATACTTTTGTTGAGCCATGATATGTTAATGTAACTAAACTTGATTTTTCATTTAACATATCTAATTCTTTAGCTGTTCTTGCAGCAAGTACAAATGAATAAGCACTTACATCATTTGCATGGCTAAAACCTTCTCTACTTGTATATATAAAATCATTATGCAAATCTTCTGCATTTGCATGAGCTATTGCGTGAACTATTCCATCAATTTTTCCATTTTCTTGTTTTATTTTATTAAAGACTTCTTTAACCGTACTATCTTCTGATGCACCATCTAGAACATATGCTTTACTTCCTTTAAATTCTTTTATCAATTCTTCAATTTTTTGTTTATTAGATTCATCCATATATGTAAAAATCAACTGTGCACCATTTTCGTATGCTGATTTTGCTATTCCAAAAGCTATACTCCATTTATTTCTAATTCCCATTATTAATATTTTTTTGTTTTCTAATAACATTATAAATTTCCTCCTATATTTCTAAATTTTAAATATCTTTGTTCTACAATATCTGTACTTTTTTGTTTATTCAGTTCAGCAAGTGCAGATAATATTTCACTTTTAATTCTTTTGGCTGTTTCTTCAAATTCTTCTTTTTCTTCATCAATTTTTGATGATTCTTTTATTATTTTATCAATAACCTTTAAATCATATAAATCTTTCGCTGTTAATTTCATCTTTTCTGCTGCTTCTTTAGCTCTAGAAGCATCTTTCCACAATATACTTGCATATCCTTCAGGTGAAAGTATTGAATATATTGCATTTTCTAACATAAATACCTTATTTGCAACTCCTATTGCCAATGCTCCTCCGCTAGAACCTTCTCCTATTACAATGGATATAATTGGTACTTTAAGTCTTGTCATTTCAAACATTGATCTTGCAATTGCCTCTCCTTGACCTCTTTCTTCTGCTCCAATGCCAGGATATGCTCCTTTTGTATCAATAAAAGTTATAACTGGTCTTTTAAATTTTTCAGCTTGTCTCATAAATCTAATTGCTTTTCTATAACTTTCTGGATTTGGCATTCCAAAATTTCTTTCTATATTTTCTTTTGTTGTTCTTCCTTTTTGTTCTGCAATAATTGTAAAATTTTGATTTTTAATTCTTGCAAGTCCACATACAATTGATTTATCATCACTAAAATTTCTATCACCATGCAGTTCTATAAATTGATCAAAAATTTCGTTAATATAATCAAGTGAAGTCTTTCTTTTTGGATTTCTTGCGATTTCTACTTTTTCCCATGCAGATAGTTGTCTTTTTTCCATTAGCTCTACCCCCTTGTATTAAGTTGTATTAATCTTGAAATTGTATCTTTTAAATCTTTTCTCTCTACGATTTTATCTATAAATCCATGTTCTAGTAAAAATTCAGATGTCTGAAAACCTTCTGGCAGTGATTCTCCTATGGTTTGCTCTATAACCCTTTTCCCCGCAAATCCTATCATTGCACCTGGCTCTGCTAGAATAATATCTCCTAGACTTGCAAATGATGCAGTAACTCCTCCATATGTAGGATCTGTTAGAACAGATATGTACAATAACCCTGCTGCATCTAATTTTGTGAGTGCAGCCGTTGTTTTAGCCATCTGCATTAAAGATATTATTCCTTCTTGCATTCGTGCACCACCTGAAACAGTAAAAATTATAAGTGGTAATTTAAGTTCTATGGCTTGCTCTATTGCATATGTTATTTTTTCTCCAACTACTGCTCCCATGCTCCCCATTAAAAAGCCACTATCCATTATACAAATTACAACTTTTTCTCCATTAATGTTTCCTGTCCCACATGCAACAGCTTCTTCTAATCCTGTTTTTTCTTTTAGTGCCTTTAGTTTCTTGGGATAATCTTCTAATTCTAATGGATTGCTTAATTGTAAGTTCAAATCAAATTTTTTATATGTTCCTTCATCAATTATTAATTCTAATCTTTTATTTATGTGCATTCTAAAATAATGACCACAATTTGGACAAATATTTAAATTTTCCCTGACAGTTTCTTTGTACAATATTTCTTTGCATTTTTCACATTTGACCCATTTTCCAATTGGAATATCAATATTTACATTTTTTTTCTTTTCAGGTATTTCTCTTTTTTTAATTTTATCAACAATCATTCTAATTTTCACTACTTTCATTTAAAAAATTGCTTATAAATGAGGTATCAAATTCTCCTCTTATAAAATCTGGATTCCTTATTATTTCAAATAAAAAATCTCTGTTGGTTTCTACTCCTTCTATTACCAATTCTTCCAATGCTCTTTTTATTTTTGCAATTGCTTCATTTCTGCTATTTCCATATGCTATTATTTTTGCTATCATAGAATCATAGTTTGCAGGTATTATATATCCATCATAAATAGCAGTATCAATTCTTATACCATTTCCTCCTGGCAAATTTAATCCTGTTATTTTTCCTGGAGATGGTATAAACTTTTTATTAGGATTTTCAGCATTTATTCTACATTCTATTGAATGTCCTTTAAATATAATGTCTTTTTGCTTATATTTCAATCTATTTCCAGCAGCAATTTTTATTTGTTCTTTTACTATATCTATGCCTGTCCTCATTTCAGTAATTGGATGTTCTACTTGTATTCTTGTATTCATTTCCATGAAGTAAAAATTTTTATTACTATCTACCAAAAATTCTACTGTTCCACAACTTGTATATCCTACTGCTTTTGCTAATTTTATTGCGGCTTCTCCCATTTTATTTCTAAGTTTTGCATCTATGGCAGTAGATGGTGTTTCTTCTATAATCTTTTGGTTTTTTCTTTGTATAGAGCAATCTCTTTCTCCTAAATGTATGATATTACCATATTCATCAGCAAGTATCTGTATTTCAACATGTCTTGGTTTTATTATAAATTTTTCTATATAGATTTCGTCGTCATTAAAAGAGATTTTTGCTTCTTGTTTTACTAAATTATAGTTTATTTCCATCTCTTGTTCAGAATTTACAATCCTTATTCCTTTTCCTCCTCCACCTGCTGCAGCTTTTAAAATAATTGGATATCCTATTTTTTTAGCAATATTTATTGCGTCTTTTAAACCTTTTATGCTTCCTTCAGATCCTGGTATTACAGGAACTCCTGCTTTACTTGCAATATGCTTTGCATTTGATTTATTTCCTAATAATTCAATAACTTTAGATGATGGACCTATAAATTTTATATTTGTTTCTTCACAAATTTTTGCAAACTGTGAATTTTCTGATAAGAAACCAAAACCTGGATGTATACTATCTGCTTTACTAATACATGCTGCTTCTATTATATTTTTTATATTTAAATAGCTTTTTCTGGAATCTGCTGGTCCTATACAGATAGCCTCATCAGCAAGCCTTGTATGTAATGCATCTTTATCCACTTCTGAATATATAGCAACTGTTTTTATATTCATTTCTTTGCAAGCTCTTATTATACGTACTGCTATTTCTCCTCTGTTTGCTATTAATATTTTATTCATATTTTTCTATCTTCCTTTCATTATGTTGTCTATTTATACTAATGCAAATGTTAATTCTCCTTTTGCTGCTACTTTTCCATCAACTGTTGCCATTGCTTGACCTATTCCTATAGGTCCTTTTTTCTTAATTATTTTTACTTCTAGTTTTAGTTTATCTCCTGGTAATACAATTTTTTTAAATTTCATTTTATCAATTCCACCAAATAAAGCATTTTTGCCTTTATTTTCTTCCATACTCAATATAGCAACTGCTCCTGTTTGAGCTAAACTTTCTGTAATTAATACTCCTGGCATTATTGGATTTCCTGGAAAGTGTCCTTTAAAATACCATTCGTCTTCGTTAACATATTTATATGCTATAGCACTTTCTCCTGGTATAAATTCTTCTATTTCATCTATCATTAAAAAAGGTTCTCTTTGTGGAATTATTTGTTTTATTTCATCTTTATTTAACATTTTCTCTCCTTTAAACTATTTTAAATAATTCTTGACCATATTCTACTGGTTCACCGTCTTTTACAAATATTTCGTCAATTTTTCCATCATATTCTGATTCAATTTCATTCATAAGTTTCATGGCTTCTATTATACAAACAACATCTCCTTTTTTCACATCTTTTCCAATTTCAACATATGGTTGTGCTGTTGGAGATGGTTTAGTATAAAATGTTCCAACTATTGGAGATTTTATAATATTTCCTGTTTTAGGATTCTTTTCTATTTCTTTTTCTTCTTTTATATCCATGTTTATATTTTGCATATCATTAACTTTATCTGTAGTACTTGATATTATAGTTTTTTCTACTTCTTGATTTGATTGTTTTTTCATTCTAATTTTGGTACCATCTGGGAAGTCAATATCTATAGAAGTCAATTTTGAATTTCCCATATCATCCATTAATTGTTTTATCTTTTCATATTCCATTTATCTAAACACCTCACTAAATTTTTTAAATATTACACTAGCGTTATGTCCTCCAAATCCCAATGAATTTGACATAACTATATCTAGCTTTTTATTAATTAGTTCATTTGGCACTATGTTTAAATCACATTCTTCATCTTTTTCTTTATAATTTATTGTTGGTGGTACAATTTCATTTTCAATTGCTTTAATACATATAATTGCTTCTACAGCTCCTGCAGCACCTAAAAGATGACCAGTATTTCCTTTTGTTGAGCTAACTAATACATCGTTTGCTGCTTTTCCTAATGCTTTTTTTATTGCTAATGTTTCAGTTAAATCATTTAAATGTGTTGATGTTCCATGTGCATTTATGTAATTAATATCTTCAGCAATTATATTTGCATCTTCCATAGCCCTTATCATAGCTTTTGCTGCACCTTCTCCATCTGGTGATGGTGATGTTATATGATATGCATCTGATGTTGAACCAAATCCAATTACTTCTGCGTATATTTTAGCTCCTCTTTTTTTTGCGTGTTCTAATTCTTCTAGTACAAGAACACCTGCTCCTTCTCCCATTACAAATCCATTTCGTTCTTTATCAAATGGAATACTTGCTCTTGTTTTGTCTTCTGAACTTGATAATGCTTTCATGTTTTCAAATCCTGCAATGCCTATTTTACATATGCCAGCTTCTGTTCCTCCTGCAAGGACTACTTCCTCATATCCATGCTTTATAGTCTTATATGCTTCTCCTATTGCATGTGTAGATGATGCACAAGCTGTTACTATTGACATTGATTCTCCTTTTATTCCTAAATCAATTGTGATATTTCCAGCAGGCATATTTGCTATACACATTGGTATAAACATTGGTGAAACTCTATTATGACCTTTAACATAATTTATTTCACATTGTTCTTCAATTGTTATTAGGCCTGCTATTCCTGAACTTATAAAAGCTCCAACTTTATTTAAATCTGTATTTTGACTTGTGATTCCACTATTCTTAAACGCTTCTCTTGCAGCTATTAATGCAAATTGTGATGATCTATCTAATCGTTTTGCTTGTTTAGCTTCAAAATGGTCTAATGGATTATAACCAGATTCTATTTCTGCTGCTAATTGAGTTTTAAATCCTGTTGCATCAAATAAAGTAATTTTGTCTATTCCACATTTTTTATTTTTTATTCCTTTCCATGTTTCTTCTACGTCTTTTCCTATTGGAGTTATAGCTCCTAGTCCTGTTATTACAACTCTTCTTTCCATTTAACTCTTCCTTTCTTTTTACATTAACATACCACCATCAACATTTAAGACTTGACCTGTAATATAGCTACTTTCTTCTGATGCTAAAAATTTTACTACATTTGCTACATCTTGTGTTGTTCCCATTCTTTTTAATGGTATTGTTTTACTTATTTCATCTTTTATTTCATCTTTTAGGCAATCTGTCATATTTGTTTCTATAAAACCTGGTGCTATAGCATTTACTAATATATTCCTACTTGCGACTTCTTTTGCTAAACTCTTTGTAAATCCTATTATTCCTGCTTTTGATGCTGAATAATTTGTTTGTCCAGCATTTCCTGAAATTCCTACTACTGATGATATATTTATTATTCTTCCAGAATGAGCTTTCATCATATATGATATTACATTTTTGGTCATATTAAATGTTCCAGTTAAGTTTATATTTAATACATCTTCGAAATCTTCTTTTTTCATTCGTATAAGTAAATTATCTTTTGTGATACCTGCATTATTTACTAGTACATCTATTTTTCCATATTTTTCTACTACTTCTTTTACAATTTTCTCACAATCTTCAAAATTAGATACATCTCCTTGTACTACTAAACACCTTTGGCTCGTTTCCTCTATTTGCTTTTTAGTATTTATTAAATCATCATTTTCTTTTCTATAATTAAGAGCAATGTCATATCCATCTTTTGAAAGTGTTATTGCTATTTGTTTTCCTATTCCACGTGTTCCCCCTGTTATCAATGCTATTTTACTCATTTTTATTCCTCCTTTTTTATAAAATTTATTACATTTTGTAAAGTTTCAATATTATTTATATTTAATATATTTATTTCTTTGTCAGTATCTGCCTTTTTTACAAAACCTGATAAAGTTTTTCCTGGTCCAATTTCAATAAATGTATCGACTTGATTTTCAAGCATTGTTTCTATTGTTTTTGAAAATTTCACTGGGCTTATTATATGTTCTGTTAATATCTGTTTTATATCATCTGCATCATTATATAGTTCTCCATCAATATTTTTTATTACTAATGTATTTAATTTTTGTATATGTACATTTTCTAGTTCTTTTTTTAAGGCTTCTGCTGCTTTTGATAATTTTTTTGTATGAAATGGTCCAGATGTTTTTAAAATTCTAACCTTTTTAGCACCTTTTTCTTTCGCTAGATCTGCAATTTCTTCAACAGCATTTTTTTCACCTGAAATGACTACTTGACCTTTACAATTATAATTTGCTGGAACTACAAATCCTAATGTTGCTTTTTGACAAATTTCTTCTACTTGTTTATCAGTCATTCCTATAATTGCGGCCATTAGCCATTCTCCATTTGGAGTTAGATCTTGCATATATTCTCCTCTTTTTTGAACTAATCGAACTCCTTCTTCAAATGTTAAAGCATTACTATATATTAATGCAGAATATTCTCCTAAACTTAAACCTGCTGATATCTGTGCCTTTATATTTTCCTTTTTTAATATCTCTAAAATTGCTAGACTCATTGTTAATATTGCTATTTGTGTATATTTTGTTTCATTTAATTTTTCTTCAGGTCCATAAAACGAAATTTTTGATACATCAATTCCCGTTATTTGTTTTACTTTTTCATAAATTACTTGTGCTTCTTTGTAATTTTCAAAAATATCTTTTCCCATACCAACAGTTTGTGCACCTTGGCCTGGAAATAAAAATCCTATTCTCATTTTTCTAATCCTTTCTTTTTATTTGCATAATTCAGTAAAATTTTCTTCAAATTTATTACAAAATTCTATTATAAAATTTTCTATATCTACATTTACATCGAATTCTTTTTTTATTGATGTTGCAATCTCTTTTATATTTGGATGAAATTCTTCTTGTGAAGTATTAATCCCAACTCCTACTACTAGATAATTTACTTGTTTTCCAATTACTTTACTTTCTGTTAATATTCCTCCGATTTTTTTGTCATTATATACAATATCATTTGGTTCTTTTATTTTTAAATTAATTTGATACATTTCTTGAAATATTTCTAATATTATTTTTGCTATATTAATAGTGAGTTTTTCTACTTTTGAAATATCACAATTAGGTTTTATAAAAAACGAAAATGCTATATTGTTTTTTTGTTCTGTATACCATTTTCTACCATGCGTCCCTTTTCCTTGTTTCTGTATATCTGCTACTACCATAGTACCACTTGGTGCATTTTCTTGTATTAATCTCCATATTTCATTTTGTGTTGAATCTATTGTATCATAGTGAATATAATTTCTACCTATAATTTTAGTTTTAATTTTCTTCAATTTCATTTAAGTTTGCCTGCCTTTTTATTTTATTTGTAGTTGTTTTAATTAATGGTTTTTCTGTTATAATTATATTTTTTATTGCTTTATAAGGTGGCATTGTTTTATTTATTTCTTTTATCTTTGATTTTAATACTTTATAAATTTCATCATCATTATCTATTTTATATACATCTTTAATTACTTTTCTGTCAAATACTATTTTTACATTTATTCTTATATCATCTTTATCATCTGATACTGGCTTTCCAAATATAAATGATTCTAAAACTCCTTCTATTCTATTTACTAAATTTTCCATCTCTTCTGGAAAAATATTTTTTCCGTTTTTTAAAACAATTACACTCTTTTTTCTTCCACATATAAATATGTAACCATCATTATCTATTTTAGCTAGGTCTCCTGTATAAAACCAACCATTTTTTATTGCATCTTTTGTTGCCTGCTGATTTTCAAAGTATCCTAACATTACATTTGGTCCTTTTACTATTAGTTCTCCTATACCTTCTTTATTTACATTTACTAATTTAGCTTCTACACTTGGAACTGTTTTCCCTATTGATCCAATTCTATTAAATTTTTTTGTTCCTATGCCAACAATTGGTGATGTTTCTGTAAGTCCATAGCCTTGCACTAAATTTAAACCCAAATATCTATACTTTTGCTCTATATTTTTGTCCAATGCTGCTGCGCCACTAATAAATAATTTAATATTTCCACCTAACATGTCATGTATTTCTTTAAATATCTGTTTTTTTTCTTCAAATGTATAATTTTTGTATTTTTCTTCTTTCTCTAAAACATCTTCAAGCTTTCCTTGTTTTTCTAAATTTTTTCTTATTATCTTAAATATTCTTTCATATATCGCCGGCACACATGCCATAACAGAAACATTATATTCTTTCAAATTTTCTATAATGTGCCTTATTCCATCACAGAATACTGTTTGAGCACCTTTATATAATGAAAATAAAAATCCTACAGTACATTCAAAAACATGATGTATTGGTAAAACAGATAAAAAGATATCTTCAGAATTCACATCTACCACTGATGCAATATCCATTAAATTTGAGCAGATATTCTTATGTGATAATGCTACAACTTTTGAAGCTGAAGTTGTTCCTGATGTGAATAACATTATACTCATTTTTTCTGAATCTATTTTTGCATTTATAAATTCTTTATTACCTTTATTAATTAAATTTTTTCCTGTGCTTATTAATTCTTTTTCAGAATATATTCCATCCTCATTTTCTTCTAAATCCATTGATATTAAATGTTTTAATTTTCCAATGCCATTTAGTTTAATTTTTTTTAATGTTTCTTCATATTCATTTGTGTAAAAAATTGCTTCAACTTCTGATCTTTTTATTAGTTCTTTTAATTCATTTTCTGGTAATGATTTATCAAGTGGAACTACTATTCCTGTACCACATACTATTGATAAATATGCTATTTCCCATTCATATCTATTTTTTCCTATTACTGCTATTCTTTTTCCTTTTAGTCCCATATCTATTAAAGCTGTTCCTAATGCATCTACCATATTTCTTACTTCTTCATGTGATATTAGTTTATATTCTCCATCTTGTTTTCTTATTTTATATGCTACTTTATTGGCATATAATTTTTTAGTTTTATTTAACATGTCTTTTAGGTCGCTTATTTGTATGTATTTATATAATTCTTTTTCCATATTTTCCTCTCTTTTCTTTTTATTTATATCATATTTTCAATAAAAAATCGTTAGACTGGTAAGTCAGTATAATAAATTCTAAAATTTGCTTATTTTAACTTTTAATGTAAATATTGCATAACTTCAAAACAATAGTAATGAGGAATCCTTAAACAAGACCCCTCTTATTATATTATTTAATTTATTCCTTATTTTTATTTCTTTCAATTTTTTTAATCTTTTCATCAATTTTACGTTTTTGTTCTTCTACCTGTTCTTTAATTTCTTCCTTTTTTTCTTTTATTTTTAATTTCACTGCTTCTAATTTTGGATAAGCATTTATCAATCTTCTATGAAATGCAGATTTTGCTTTTAATATTTCTTTTACTTTTTTTGTTATTTCTTCTGTATTATCGAAATTTTCATATACTACTTTTTCTGCTTTTTTTACATAACTTATTATTTTAGTGGAAATTATATTATCTATAATATATATCATTAATAAACTAAAAGATAGAAAATTTAGCCAAACTTCTGGTAATAATTCTATTTTTCCAAGTATAAATGGATTTGATACATACATTATGAATACACCTAAAATTCCAAATGGTATTAATGTTTCCAAACAAACTCGACCATTTATATTGAATTTATTTTGGCTATAATCCCACCATCTTGCTTTAAATAATTTTTCCATAGAATAACTTGTTAAATATTCCAAAACTCCGCATATTAAAATACACATTATAAAAAGAGTTATTGGATCTTCTGTATATTTTTTTAACAATAATGTTATTAATAATGATCCATATCCATATATTGGACAATATGGTCCAATTAAGAATCCTCTATTTATAAATCTTTTGCATTGTATTAATTTTCCTAATACTTCTATACACCATCCAATAATTGAATATACCATAAATAATAAAAAATATATTCTAATATCAATGCCAAATACTATCATTTACATCCTCCAATGCATTAAACTTAATATTTTAGGAACAAATATCATTATCCCTATTACCGCTGCACCAATAGACACCATTAAAACTGCACCAGCTGATATATCTTTTGCTTTTTTCACTTTACTATTTTTTTCAGGCATTACAACATCTAAAGTTATTTCTATTGCCGTATTAAATAATTCAGCAGATATTACTACAAATATTAAGGCTATACATATTAGCCATTCAATATTACTAATTTGTAGAATTATTCCACCTAATATAACTAAAAGTGCAATTATAAAATGTATTTTGATATTTCTTTCAACTTTTATAGAACTTATGATTCCTTGTATTGCGTATTTAAAACTATTTATAAATTTTTTCATTTCTATTTTTCTTTCTATAATTATTATATTAATTTGTTTTTCTAAATTATATTTAATTTGTCCTTTAGAGTCAATAGATTTTATTATAATCTTTATTTTTATAATTTTTTTTGTTATAATAATATTGTTAGATAAAAACTTATAAAATATATAAAGGAATTTTAATGATGAAAATATTATTTGTAATAGATCAATTAGATAGTCCCAATAATGGTACTACTGTTTCGGCTATGAGATTTGCTCAAGGTTTACGTCAAGCTGGGCACATAGTCTATTTAGCTGGATGTGGCAAAAAAGGAGAATTTAAATATATTTTTAAACCTATACATATGATGCCTATAGTATCACATATAATACGTTCTCAAGGTATGAGATTTTCTATGCCAAATAAAAAGAATATGAGAGAAATAATATCTAAATTTGATATTGTTCACTTTTGCACTCCTTTTTTGTTATCAGCTTCTGGATTAAAATTGGCAAAAGAATTAAACATTCCACATACAGCAGCATTCCATGTTCAACCTGAAAATATTACTTACACATTAAATTTAGGGAAAAATGATAAAGTAAATGATTTTATATATGGTTTTTTTAGAGATAGTTTTTATAATCATTTTACACATATACATTGTCCTAGTAATTTTATAGCTAATGAGCTTAAAAATCATGGATATACTGCTAAATTACATGTTATTTCCAATGGAATATGTTCTGATTTTAAATATATAAATGTAGATAAACCAGAAAACTTAAAAGATAAATTCGTAATAACAATGGTAGGAAGATATTCTAATGAAAAAAGACAAGATATTTTAATTGATGCAATATCTAAATCTAAATATTGCAATAAAATACAACTTATTTTAGCTGGCAAAGGGCCTAAAGAATTTTCATATAAACGTAGAGCTTTAAGTTTACCTAATTACCCTATTTTTGATTTTTACTCAAAATCAGAGCTATTAAATGTTTTAGGATATACAGATTTATATGTTCATCCTGCTGATGCTGAAATTGAGGCTATTTCTTGCATGGAAGCTATTGCTTGTGGAAATGTTCCGATAATATCTAATAGTGAAAAATCTGCTACTCCACAATTTGCTTTAGATAGAAATAGTTTATTTGAAGCTGGAAACAGTTCTGATTTAGCAGAAAAAATAGATTTTTGGATAGAACATCCTGAATTTAAAAATGAAATGAGTGTAAAATATGCTGAATCTATGAATAAATATAGAATAGAAGATAGTATTAAAAAAATGGAGGAGATGTTTAAAGATGCTATTTCAGAAACTAAATGATAAAGAAAAAGTTGCTAAAGCATTTTTAGGTATTAGCGATATTGATGAATTTGAGACTATAGATAATATAGTAGATTCTGAAAATAATTATGCCAATCTTAAAGATGATGAACATGTATTGCATCTATGGGAAGCTCTAGATTTTGAGATTAGTGATAATTATGAATTTGTAAATACTTCTCCTTTATTTCTATTATTTTCAAATTTATTGTATACTATAGCATTTCCTATATTGTATATTTTTAATAAATTAGTATTTAATTTTAAAGTTTATGGTAGGCAAAATATTTTAAAAGTAAAAACTGGAAAAATAACAATTTCTAATCATGCACATATAATGGATTGTACAATGATAGGTCTTATAAATTATCCATATAAAACTTATTTTTTATCACTAAAATCAAATTTTAAAATACCAGTTGTAAATATTATTATTAGGCTTTTAAATGCAATTCCTATTCCTGATGATTTTAAAAATAAAAGGAGATTTTTTAACGAAGTTAATGATTTATTAAAAAGTGGCAAAACATTGCACATATATCCTGAAGCTTCATTATGGCCATATTATACGCATTTGAGAGAGTTTAAAGAAGGTGCTTTCAGATTTGCTTTTGATAGTAATGTTCCAATTATTCCTATGGTTTATAAATTTGAAAAACCTAATGGTATTTGGAAATTTATAAAAAAGAAACCTTTAGTTAGATTACATATCCTAGAACCTATTTACCCCGATTTAAGTCTCTCAAAAGATGAAGCTGTTTCAAAACTAAAAAAACAAGCCCATGATGTAATGGAACAAGAGTTAGCAAAATAATATATTGATGTTTTTATAATTGTTCCATTATTTTATTTAGAGCATTTTCTACTTTTGTAGCATTTACTGATTTAGAGTTTTTAAATTCTACAATTGCAGAATTTGCTCCATAAACATTTTTAGTATATTCAATAAGATATCCTTGTCCATTGCCATACCTATTTGATTTATCTACTGTAATTCCCACCTCATCTCTAAATATCTTTACAATTGTAGGATTTCCTATTACACTGTTTTCCCATCCATGAAAATCAATATGTATATTCATGTTGTATGTATCCATTAATTCTTTTAATTTTTGAGATTCAATTGCTTTAAATGAACCTTCTTTAAAATCTCTATTCATATCTATTCCTTTTGCAGTACATCTTCCAAATGCTCCAAGTTTAGTTTCTCGATAATTGTTTGTTCCTTCTATTAAGCCATCTGGATTCGCGGATGGAACAATTATCATCTGATAATCTAGTAACTTGTTTGCATTTTGATTATAATATTCTATTAGTATATTAGCTAAATCTACTAATACTTGACCATCCTTACTATATTCGTCTTCATATCCATGTACTTCAAAATTTTAAAATATAGTTTTTGAATTTTTTCCTTCACCTTTTATTAAAAATGCTTCTAATGGTCTTCCTTGAGCAGATTGGCCATATATAATTTTTTGAAGATTTTCTTCTTGTTCATTTTCTCTTTCACCTTCACTTTTTGATTCATTTTGTTCTAAACTTTCTATTTCTTGTGAAATTTGATTTTCGTTGTGATTGTCATTACTTCTAGATATATTTATAGTTATAATACTTATTATTATCCCCAATATAATTATTATTGTAAATATTATAAAGATTTTTTCACTTTTTTTCATTGAATATCCTCCTAAATTATTAATATAATATCAAAATAATTTTTCAATTTCAATATAAATTTAGGAGGATATATTTTTATACTAAATATTATCTTTTCTAATTGTTTCTATTATGTTTTGTTTGTTTATTTTGTTTAATGTATATTTCATGATTGTTGTTATTAATAGGGCTACTGCTATTATTGAAATTATAACCCCTTGAATAGGATAAATATAACCCATGTCAATTCCTTCAGCAAAAGCTTTATACAATAGGAATGATAATATACTTCCAATTATTATTCCAAAGATTAATGACTTTACGCAATAGAAAAAGCTTTCTAATCTTATCATCTTATTAAATTCTTTTTTAGTCATTCCTATGGATTTTAAATTTGCAAATTCTTTACTTCTTAATGTCATGTTTGTTGTTATTGTATTAAATATATTTGTTACTCCTATTAAGGATATTACTATGATAAATCCATATAAAAATATAGCAATTACAAGCCAAACAGCATTTTGTTCTCTTATTGATTTTTCAATATTGTTAACATAAAAATCATTAGGATAATTTTTATTTATATATTCTTCTATTTGATCTGCATCTTTAGCATTTATAAACATTTCAACTTGTTTTGTTTCTATATCATTTTTTTCGAAAAATTCTTCTGATACTATTATGAATCCATTTGAAGAATATACATTTTCTAATCCCATTGGTCGTTCATCTGTTAATCCGGCTATTTCTATTGTTATAGTTTTATCTATATTTATATTTTCAGATTCGCTTTCATTTTCAATCTGTGATAGTTTTATTGTTGCATCTATTTTGTCTCCTTTCTTATAATCATATAATCTATATAAAACATATGATGACTTTTCGTCTATTGTGACATAATTTTTCATATTGTCTATTAAAATTGCTTTATCCTTACATTCATCGTATTTTAATCCTGTTTGTTCTATAAATTTTTGATATTCTTGTTGTTGTAATGCATAAATTGTAATGTAACTTAATTCTTCTGATGTATCATTACTTGAATCTTCCTCTTCTTCATATAATTCACTTTCCAATTCTTCAATTGCTTTAGTTATCTTTTTATTTTTTTCAGAGTAATGATTTTGTAATTCTGCTTTAGGAATAAAAATTGTATTAGACATTAGTATTGTATAATCTTCTATTCCATCTATATTTGCTATTTGTTTTAATTTATTATAGTTGTCATCTACTAAATCTATTTGATTTGTTTCATATACTATTAGATTGTAACTTCTTTTTGTGTTATAAATATCATTTGATTTAAATGCATATGTAAAAAATGATGTCATTGCTATAAATATAGCTACTGAAGTTACAATTGAAATTACAGTTGTTCTATACTTCTTTTTATTTCTTTTTAGATTTTTATATGCAATAATACCACCTATTCCAAATATTTTTTTAATAATTTTAGGTGTTTTTAAACTATTTTTACCTTCCTTTATTTTTATATCTTGATTACTCCTAATTGCTTCTATTGGAGATACTTTTGATGCTTTTTTTGCCGATTTTCTGGCAGATAAATATATAGTTATGCTACATAGTAGTATTGAAATAATAATTGATGCAAATGATGTTTTAAACACAAATGTAATTTCAATAGCACTTGCTAGTATTCCCTGAATAACTTTAAGTAATATAAATATTGCAAATAATCCACTTAATATTCCCAAAGGTATTCCTATAGCTCCAAGTATTAGACCTTCGTATAATACATCTTTTTTTATTTGTTTTGATGTAGCTCCTATAGAAGCTAACATTCCATATTGTTTTATTCTTTCTGTAATTGATATTTCAAAACTATTTCTTATACAAAATACACTTGTAAATATTATTATCAGAATTATCAATGATGATACTGAATACAACATTGCTACTGTACTATTGCTAAACTCTAAATTTTCCCATTTAATTAAACTTTCATTAGCATTATAATTATATTTTAATTTTTGTATTTCGTCACTTGTTCCATATTTAGCTAAATCTTTCATATTTTCTTCACTTATATCTAGTATCTGTGCAGTTGTTTCAATATGTTTTTGTAAATTTTTATATACTGTATATACATTTACAGAATTTGTTGATATGTTTTCTTCTAAATATGTTATTACAGTATAACCTGGTGCTGAATATTCTTCTAAATTATAATCTGGTCTTTCAATTATTCCTACTATTTCATATTCTTTTATGTATGAACTTTTAAATATTTCTTCATCTATATATGGATTGTTCTGATTTAATTCATATTCTATTCCATTTTCTGATGTAACTCTTTCACCAATATCTAATTTAATTTTATCTCCTATTTTATATTGTAATCCTCCATTTGTTATCATATGATTTGATACTACTATTTGGTTTTCGTTTTCAGGCATTTTTCCTTCTTTAAGGTTTATGTTTAGATTTTCTATTGCATCTCGGCTAAAACCAATTATATATACATATGGCTTGTATTCATTTGCACTATTATTTAGCAATGCATATCCTATATTTTTAGTAAAGTAATATTGCTTTACATTTCTATTATTTGTAATATATTTTAAATCTTCTATTGGAACATCTTCAAATTCATAATGATAATAACCTGTACTTTTTCTTTTATCATTTATTATTGTTTCTTTGAAACTTGTTACTAGTGTTGCAACTCCAGTAATTAATGCGGTTGACAATATTATTCCAATTATTGTAACTATTGTTCTTTTTTTGTTTAATTTAAGATTTTTTATAGTAAGTTTATTTAGTAAATTCATTTTCATACCTCCTAAACTAACTTTCCATCTTCGATTTTTATTATCCTGTCAGCTATTTTTGCAATTTCCAAATTATGTGTAATCATTATTATTGTTTGATTATATTTCTTATTTGACATTTTTAAAAGTTCTACGATTTCATTGCTTGCTTTAGAATCTAAATTTCCTGTTGGTTCATCTGCCAATACGATTGCAGGATTATTTATTAATGCTCTTCCAATTGAAACTCTTTGTTGTTGTCCTCCTGATAATTGATTTGGTAAATGTGTTTTTCTTTCTTCTAATCCAAGTGTTTTTAATAATTCTTCTAGTACTTGTTTATCTATCTCTCTTTCATCTAAATCACATGGCAAAGTTATATTTTCTTCTACATTTAATATTGGTATTAGATTATAAAATTGATATATTAGTCCTACTTGCCTTCTTCTGAATATTGCTAAAGCATCATCCTTTAATTCATATATATCTTTTCCTTCTATAAATACTTTTCCAGATGTTGGTCTATCTACCCCTCCTATTAAATGTAATAATGTTGATTTTCCACTTCCTGAACTGCCTACAATAGATACAAATTCTCCTTTTTGGACTGAAAATGAGATATCATTTACTGCTATTACTTCATTTTCACCTTTTCCATATTTTTTAGTTAAATGTTCTACTTTTAAAATTTCCATTGTTTTTCTTCCTTTCACATTTAATATATGCTATCTAAATTATTTAATATAGATAGCATTTTTTGATTATTTATATTATATAAATTTAAAGTGACAATCAAGTGACTATATAAATTTATTTATTATAAATTTTTAAATATTTTATTGTAAAGGTAGTTCCTTCTCCTAATTTTGAATCTACTTCAATATAACCATTTTGTCTTTCAATAATAGATTTTGAGAGTGCTAAACCAATTCCTATACTATCAGATTTAGAACCATTTGCTTTATAAAATCTTTCAAAAATATGTTTTAAATCTTTTTGGCTTATTCCTTGTCCTTCATCTATTATTCTTATACATGTGTATACATCATTTGTTTCAGCTGTTATTGTTATACTTTTTCCTTCTTCTGTATGTTCTATTGCATTTTTTATAATATTTTGTATTGCCTCTTTATTCCAATTATAATCACCACTAATATTTATATCATTATTTATATTTTGTTTTATGCTTATTTGTTTTACTTCTATCAAAACTTCCATATTAGTTATAATTTCATCTACCATTTGTTTTATATTTATTGTTGTTTTTTCAAATTGTATAACACTTGCTTCTAATTTTGATAATTTTAGTAATGATAATAGTAAAAAGTTTACTCCTTTTATTTGTCTTGAAGCTTCTATGATGAATTTTTTTTTCGTATCTTCATCCATATGTTTGCTTTCTAAAATATTATCTAACATAATTTGCATGCATGTAAGAAAAGTTTTTAATTGATGTGAAATATCTGATACAGTTGTAAGAATTGACTCATTCTGAATTTTTTTATTTTCCGCTTCTTCTTTTAATAAAACAGTTATTTTATATAATGAATTTTTTAAGCTGTTTAATTCGTCTTCTGAATTTTCTTCTATATCTAACACATATTCCTTTCTTGAAATTCTTTGAATGTATCTGTCTAATTCATTTATTTTTTTCTGCCTTTGAATTAGATAAATTATAAACAATATTATTAATATAATTGAGCAACTAAATAAAATTAAAATATTTATTAATTTAAATACCCTCCCTGTTCTTTCAATTTCTACTATTGTTGATATTTCATCTGTAATTCCATATTGTGCTAGTATTTCTTTTCCTTCATTACCTTTATCTATAGTATTTAAAATTTTTATTATATTTCCTTCATCTATTTCAGGATATTGTTTTTGGATTTCACCTATTATTTGTGAAATTTTTTCATTTACAATATCAATATATTTTTTTGTTTGCATTCTTACAGCTAGTCCCATTATAATTGAAAAAACAATTACCATTAAAATACATAATAATATATATTTTTTTGCAACTGTATTATTTAACTTTTTCATTTATTTATCTCCTACCCTGTATCCTAGTCCTCTTACAGTTTCTATTATTTTTCCGTCTTTATCTCCTATTTTTTCTCTTATTCTTTTTATATATACAGTAAGAGTATTATCATTTACAAAATTTCCTGCTATATCCCAAATATCATTTAATATTTCTTCTCTTGTTATTAGTCTATTTTGATTATTAAATAAATTTAATAAAATTTTATATTCTAATTTTGTAAGAAATATCTCACCTGTATCTTGATTATATACTTTTCCCATGTCTGTATCTATTTTTATGTTTTTACAAATTATAAAATTATTATTTGTTGTGTTTCTTCTCAACACATTTTTTACTCTAGAAATTAATTCTCTATTTCTAAATGGCTTTATAATATAGTCTTCTGCTCCAATATCTAAACCTTTAACAACATCTTTCTCTTCATCCTTTGCTGTAAGAAATATTATTGGTATATTAGAATTTTTCTTTATATATTTACATAATTCAAATCCATCGCCATCTGGTAATGTTATGTCTAAAATTATTAAATCAAATTTTTTCATTTTAATAATTTCTATGGCTTCTTTTTTGGTATTTGCAATTTCTAAATACATTTTTTCTTCTTTAAATAAATATGTAAGCCCTAATACTATTGTTTGATTGTCTTCAACTAATAAAATTTTGTGTTCCATAATATTTCCTCTTCTCTTTATTATATAATAAAAGAAATATATTTCTCTTTTTTAACTGATAGGATATTTTACTAGTTTTTAAAAGAAATATATTTCTTTTTTATTTATATTGATTTTTTAAATTTAGTTTCTAATTTTAAAATTCCGAAAGCAATTATCATCCCAACTATTGCTGTTATTGCTTGTGTTGTACTCATAGCTACTTGTAGGCTAGAAATTAATTTGTCAGGAAATATTCCTATTATTTTCAATATACTAAAGCACCCAAATATAATCGCAACTTTTACTACTATTCCTAGTATTCCTGCAATAAAATAGTTTTTTTGCTTAGCAAGCATTACTAATTTAAAGCTATATATCAAAGCAAAATTTCCAAGCCATATAGCAGGTATCATATATACCATATATACAGATGCAGTTTTAAATACATAACCACCTAAAATTGTAGATATACTTGGCATTGTTACAACACCTAATATTTTTTTCCATCCTTTTAAATTTAAAGCTGAAATTATTAGTGCAGCGTTTACTATTGAACCAATTATAATTTGAGAATTTGTTACTACTATGCTATTTGTTGCAAATATATCTTTTAAAATCTCTCCTAGAAATGTTGGAACAAGTAAAGATATTAAGAATATTATAATGGTTTGCATTATGTCTGTTTGTTTTGAAAAATCATATACTCTTTTATTAATTATATTTTCTTCCATTATACAAAACTCCCTTTCATGAAGATTATAAAAATCCTCTTAATTTTTCTTTACAGATTATAACATAGGATAAATTTAAATGCAATTGTATTTTTATTTTAATATAGACCCTCTTAAATTTAACATATCATCAATATTTATACATTTTGTATGTTTTATCTGTTTCCAATTACATTTTTTCTTAAATAATGCGATTACATTTATTGGAATCCATGTAAAAATAAATATTGGGAATGTTAATATTCCTTTTATATTTTTTAGTATATTTTTATTTGTAAGTTTCAATGTTATTATTGATAATATAATACTTGCTAAATATCCTATTAAAATTGATAATACTCTATTTGTAAGATTAATTGGTAGTTTTGTAAATACTGCCAATAAAAAATGCATTATGTAACTCATTGTTCCTAGTAGCTGTATAACAATAGCTAATAAAAATAATAACATGTCATTTCCTATAAAACTCTTTGCCTTAAATAGTTTTTCACCGTATATATTTAAACATTGTACAGTTCCAATTGACCATCGCAATCTTTGTCTAATTGATTCTTTTAGTGTTGTTACTTGTTCATCATATGTTATTGCATCATGTATAAATGCTACTTTTTCATTGTTTAATGCACATTGTGCAGATAACTCTATATCTTCAGTTACAGTATTGACTTCATATTTATTTTCTTCAATAAAATCTTTTGTTATCATTACTCCTGTTCCGTTTATAAAACTAGACAAATTTAGATTCATCCTTACTTTATTTAAAAATAAATTTTGCATCCAATAATGTATTGCATAACAATTAGATATCCAACTATCTTGTGCATTTTTTGTATCTCTAAATCCTTGTGCAACCCTATATCCATTTAAAATTGAATCATTCATTCTATTTAAAAAATCTGGATGTACAATATTATCTGCATCAAATATTACATAAGCATCATAGTTTTCATCTTGTAAGTATTTAAAAGTATATTTTAACACATCTCCTTTTGATCTTACAGGTATACTTATATTGATTATATTTGTATCTTTTGCTCTGGCTATTTCTTCTGTTGAATCTATGCAATTATTTGGTATTACAAAAATATCATACAATTCTTTAGGGTAATTCTGCTTTTCTAGGCTATCTATTAAACATGCTATCACATTTTCTTCATTTCTTGCTGGTATTAATACCGCAAATTTAGTTCTTGGATAATGTTTAGTTATGTTTTTTGTTCTTGTATATGCTAATATACAAATAACCACATAATATAACATATATATAATAAATAATATGTCTATTGCCTTTAGTATTCCTTTTATTATCTCCATTTTTCTCTCCTACTCAAGGTTTATTTATATTGATTAAATATTAGGCATACTTTAAATAAATCTCCATCAACTTGTATTTTAAATATTCCTTTTTGTAATTCTGTTAAACTTTTAGAAATTGAAATTCCAAGTCCACTTCCTTCTGTTGTTCTTGATTTATCTCCTCTTACAAATCGTTCCATCAATTCGTCTACTGTTATATTTAATCTCTCTTTTGATATATTTTTAAAACTGATTTCTACTTGTGTTTGTTTTGATGTTACATCTATATAAACTCTTGAATTTTCTAAAGCATATTTTGAAATATTGCTATATATATTTTCTATAATTCTATACATATACTTGCTATCTGCTTTAATATTAATTTCTTCTTCTGGTAATGTTGTTATTATTTCTAATTGTTTTTCTTTGAATTTATCTTCGAATTCTCCTATTGATTGTTTTACTAATTCTTTTACATTTATTGTTTCTATATTAAATTTAACATTTCCAGATGATACTTTGGATGCTTCTATTAAATCTTCTGTTAATTTTTTTAGTCTTTGTGATTTGCTATCTAATATTTCTATATATTCATTTGCCTTATCATTGTTTATTTCTTCTTTTTTTAATAAATCTACATAATTAATTATTGATGTTAGAGGAGTTTTTATATCATGTGATACATTTGTTATAAGTTCTGTTTTTAGTCTTTCAGATTTTAGGCTTTTTTCTATTGCATTTGAAAAACCGCTTGCAATATCATTTATATATATGGCTAATTCTTTTAATTCTCCTTGTAAAACATCTTTATCTATCTTACTATTAACATCACCTTCATAAATTTGTTTTGCACCAAATTTTAACATTCTAAATTGATTTACTTTTTTTAATATTTTATATAATATATAGATCCAAAATGCTACTAATAATATTATTCCAAAACCGTTCATAAGGCATAATATTAGGCTACATAATATAGTTCCTACAAATAATATTATTACTTTGGCATTTGAGTTAATATTATTTGTCATGGTATCCCACATATTTTTAAGTACATTATATGTTTTTTTAATAATTTTATATGTGGCAGAACTTTTTATTAATGTATTCGTTTTTAATTTTTTAATTATTATTGTTCCTATCATTGCTATTACTGCATATAAAAAGAAATATAATATAGTAAATACTACTAAATAAAATATAATTTCTATTTTTCTATTTGTGAAATATAAATTTATTTCTGGTATTATTGAAAGTGGTATTGTAATTAGTATTATGCTTAAAAGTCCTGTTATTTCTATTGGTAGTCTATCTAACCTGTTTAAATAAATACCTTCTATTCCATATTTATGTCCTATAGAAATACATAAATATATTGAAAATAAAATTAATGTTACTAGAAATATTGGTATTAATATAACTGGTATCCATTGCAATTTAACTGCTAAATTAAATATAGTTTTTTCCATAAATGTGTCAAAATTTTTATTATTAATACAAGTGTATATCTCATATTTTGTATTTTTTATATCATTGTCTAAATAAGTTAATTGTATATCACTTAAGCTATCATTTTCTAAATTTGTATTTATTTCATTCGTTTCTGCATTATACATCCAATACTTATTATTTTCATTGATGATAGATCTTTTTATTTCTTCTATAGTATCTGTTTTCCCAGTAATTTCTATATTTGTATATGATTTTCCTGTTTCATTATCAATTAATAAATAATTTGTATTTATATATGTATAATAATCATATAATACTGTATATATTTCTTCTTGTGTATTTGATTTTTGATACATTTTATTTATTTTTTTGCTTGCTTCAGTCATTGTATTTACTATTACTGAATTTAATTGTGTCATATATGATAAAGCAAATCTATCTGTCTCATAAAAACTATTTTTAGTTGAAAGTTCCGTTTCTTGTAATATATATGAAGTATAAACTAAACTTGCTAATATTAATATTATAAATATTGGTATGAGAATATAGCTTAATGATTTTAATATAACAGAACACTTTGCATCTTTTTTCATTTTGAATTTCCTTTCTTTTTTCTATATATTTTCTATCTTATAGCCAATGCCCCATATTACTTTTAAATATTTAGGTTCTTTTGGGTTTATTTCTATTTTTTGCCTGATATGCCTTATATGTACAGCTATTATATTTTCTGCTCCATAACTATCTTCTTCCCATACATTTTTGTATATTTGTTCAATAGAATATACTATTCCTTTATTTTTAGTTAAGAATTTTAGTATGTTATATTCTATAGGTGTAAGTTTTATCTCATTTCCATCTACACTAACTTTTTTTAAGTTATCATCTATTAATAAACCACCTGTTTTAAATATATTCTTATTTTCACTTTCTTCTATTGCTCCAAATTTAACATACCTTCTTATTCCTGAATTTACTCTTGCTATTAGTTCTAATGGATTAAATGGTTTTGTTACATAATCATCTGCTCCTAAATTTAATCCATTTATTTTGTCTTCATCTTCAGATTTTGCTGATAGCATTATGACTGGAATTTTCTTCGTTTTTCTTATTTCATTTAATGTTTCTATTCCATCTTTTTTAGGCATCATTATATCTAAAATTGCTAAATGAATTGTGTTATTTTTTATAATGCTTAATGCTTCTTCTCCATTATAAGCTTTTAAAATATTGTATCCTTCTTTACTTAAGTAAATTTCAATTGCAGATACTATTTCCTTATCATCATCACATACTAAAATGTTATACATACTTTTCCTTCCTTGCAAGTTTATTCTTGCACTAATTAAATGGCATATAAGATATTATATATTTTATTGTGTTTATTATATCAGACGTTTATTAAGAAAAAATAGAGAAATTATTAAGATTTTATTAATTTGCTTCTTGCTCTTTATTTTCGCTTTCTAAAATTTTTTCCATCTCTTCATTTGTTAAATTACCGCTATCTACCATTTTTTTAAGTACTTGTTTTTGCCTTTGCTTTGCAAGCTCTAAATTTTTAGTTGGTGAATATACACTTGGAGCATTTGGTATTCCAGCGAGCATTGTTGCTTCATAGTCTGTCATTTCAATTGGTTCTTTATTAAAATAATGTCTTGATGCTTCTTTTACTGTATAACATCCATCTCCAAAATAACTTGTATTTAAATAAAATTCTAATATTTCATTTTTATCGTATTCATTCTCTATTTTTATAGCCATAAATGCTTCTGCAATTTTTCTCGTTATTTCTTTTTTTTGAGTAAAATATATATTTTTTGCCAACTGTTGTGTTATTGTACTGCCTCCCTCTACAAAGCTCATTTCTTTAATATCATTTATTAATGCTCGTCCTATAGATATTAGGTCTATTCCATTATGTGAGTAAAATCTTTTATCCTCAACCGATATTACTGCTTTTATATATATTTCTGGCATTTCTTCTATTTTTGTGTAATTTTCCTGTTCTCTTATTTCTGCAACTTTTTCATTTAGTGCTTGTTCTTCTAGAGCTTTTTTATAAGAATTATAACCAATACTCATAAGTATTATTAAACCTATTACAATAATCAACAATATTATAATAATTACATTTCTTATTACTTTTTTCATAGCTATCCCTTCCTTATTTTTTATTATATATGTTTTAAGTGACTATTAAGTGACTTATTATCTTTATTATAATTTTCTTGTCGATTATTGTCAATTGTCAATGGAAGTTCGAGTTTATAAACTGAAAACAAATTTATAATGTTAATTACAATATAAAAATTAAGGGTTTACTTCACTTTAATCTTTAATGATGTAACCCTTAACTTTATTTATGAACTTAAAAGACTGTCCCTAAAGTTCAATTTTTGGTTGATATTTTTCAAGCCACATGTTTACTTGGCAAAGATATGCCATAAGCTGTGGACCAGTCATTAGTTGACCAAACCATGGTCTTGTAAATGCATTACCATTGCTTTCCAAAATTTCTAAAATATACTTCTTATTTAAAATATTATTAATAGGTGCAGATGAATCTTTCATTATTTCTGAAAGCATTTGTTTTACTTTTGCTAAATAAGTTGGATTATGTGTTTTTGGATATGGGCTTTTTTTTCTGTCAACAATTTCTGCTGGCAATATTTTTCTTGCTATATGACGTAATAGTCCCTTTTCTCTTCCATTTAATGCTTTCATTTCCCACGGTATATTCCATACATATTCAGCTAAATGATAATCACAAAATGGTACTCTTAATTCAAAACCATTATACATTGCTGTTCTATCTGATCTATCAAGTAATGTTTGCATGAACCAATTTAATGTTAAATGTGATATTTTCCTCTTTTCTGCTGTTTCTTTTGAATCTGTATCTAATGTTTCTACTTCATCTAAACTTTCTTTATATCTAAAATCTATATATTCTTTTAAATTCACTTTATTTGCTATTTCAGGATTTAAAAGTGTTTGCCTTTCATTTATAGCTATTGACCAAGGAAAAGTATTGCTTTTAAGTGCATCTTCTCTAAAAAACCATGGATAACCTCCAAATATTTCGTCTGCACATTCTCCTGTTAGTGATACAGTTGCCTTTTCTTTTACATATTTGCAGAATAATAATAATGATGAATCAATATCTGCCATTCCTGGCATATCACGTGCAATCATTGCATCTTTTAAATAATCAGCAAGTTCAGGTGTATCAATTACTATTTTTGTATGATTGCAATATAGATCTTTAGTCATCAATTCTATATAATAATTATCAGAATTTGGTTGAAAGTCACTTTTTACAAAATTTTTATCATTATCTACATAATCTATAGAAAATGTTTTCAAAGGTTCTAAATTTTGTTCTTTACAATATTCCGATGCATATTTTGCAATTATACTAGAATCTAATCCCCCAGATAAAAATACACATAATGGTACATCTGAAACTAATTGGTTTGTTATCGCATTTTTTAGCAATTTTTCTACTTTTTCACATGTTGTTTCAAAATCATCAGTATGAACTTTACTTTTTAATTTCCAATATCTTTCAATGTGTAGTCCACTTTGATTAAAAATAGCAAAATGTGCTGGTTTAATTTCATATATGTTTTTAAATATTGTAGTACCTGCTGTATGTGCTGGACCAATTCCAAATAATTCTGATATTCCTTGTGAATCTACTATTTTTTGAATATTAGGGTACTCAAATATTGCTTTAATTTCAGAAGCAAAAATCAGTGTATTGTCTTGTATTGTATAAAATAAAGGTTTTACTCCAAAATGATCTCTAGCTAAAAATAATTCTTCTGTTTTTGAATTCCATATAGCAAAAGCAAATATTCCATTTAAATGATGTACAACATCTTTTCCAAAATATATATAACTTTTAAGCAATACTTCTGTATCACTATGCCCTTCGAATCTAAAGCCATTATCAATAAGTATTTCTTTCAATTCTTTTGTATTGTATATCTGACCATTATATACTATCACATAATCTGAATAATCATATCTTTCAATCATAGGTTGTTTTCCGCCTTCAGGATCAATTACAATTAAACGTTTATGTCCTAATAAAACATGTTTTGAAATATAATATCCTTCTTCATCTGGTCCTCTTTTTGAAAGTGTTTGATTCATTTTAATTAGAATATTTTGATTTTCAGATATATCTTTTTTTAAATTTGTAAATCCAACAATTCCACACATAATTTATTAAATTAATTCTCCTTTCTTTTTTCCTTATAAATAATATATGTAAAAAAAACCAAGTGTTTACAAAAAAAGTAAATACTTGGTTAATTTTCTTAATCATCATTTCTATTGTTATAATTATCTCTAGTTATTTGTGTTGAATAGTACCAAACTAATGCAATTATTGCTACTGCTACTACAGCTAATATAAGCCATGTCCAAGCTGTAGATGTCATCCCCATAAATGTATTATCAGTAGATGTTCTTGTTGCATTATATCCATTTGTTCTTCCCATTTCGTTTCTTTCATTATTTGTTCCATTATTATTTGTATTAGCATTTGTATTTAACATATTATGATTATTATTATTTGTCATATCATTAGTTGCATTTTTTGAATCACCTGATATATCTTTTGCAGCATTTTCTACAGCATTTTCTGCACCACCTACTGCATTTCTTACACCTTCAGCAGCATTGTTTATTGCTCCATCTGCAGCATATACAAATGTGAAAGCAAAAACTAGAGAAATTAATATGAATAGACTTGCAAAAAATTTCTTACTCATAATTTTTCCTCCTATTCATTAATATTATTATTTTTTTGAGGAAAAATATACTTGTAAAAATTTGAAGAATATCTATTTTTTTAATTTTATTAAAATAGCTATAGAAAGTAATATTAAAACAATTCCAATTGCTATTAAACAAATACTTAAAGAATTAGATATTGTAAGTTCTTGTGTACTAACAGTAACTTGAGTAGAACTTGAATCAGCAATATCATGTAAAGTATTACTACTTGTATTAGTCAAACTATTATTAGATATATTAGTATTATTATTACTATTAGTATTTGTATTATTAATCGTATTACCAGTTTCATTTAATGTATTATTTTCTATAACATTGTCTGTTATATTACCGGTATTATTTGTTGCACTATTTAAATTCATATTAACTTCTGCATATGTAACACTACTAAAAATGGCTATTATGTAAATAGTAGTGATTAATATTAATAAAATTTTAAAAATCTTTGACATTTGTTTATTAACCTCCATTTGTTATATTAACATATATTTATAAAAAAAGTCTAGAATTTTTACAAAAAATTTAATTTTTGTTTGTAGTGTTACAATTGATGTGAAACAAAAAATATAGAAAAAAAGTGATTCAAG
>CAMMHE010000020.1 GCA_946496575.1 uncultured Clostridium sp.
CTCTTTCAATATTTTTTTTTCAATTTACATGTGACATATCTATTTTAAACCTATAAAATTGAGTTTTTGAAACTTTATTCAAAAGAAAAAGAATCACATAAAAATTGCAAAAACACTTGCACAAAATAAAAAAAAATAATATAATAAAAGTCAAAATGATATACTTTTTAAAAGGGAGTAGCTATAACAATTACTAATCAACAGTCGCGGTGCGAAAACGCATCTGGTTAGTAAGCTTAAATAAGTAAGCAAGACTTTTAAAAGGACTTAAGCCCAGATAGCTTAAATTCTTTTAAAAGTCTTGTTTATTTTCAAGTTTAACTTCACATAAAAATGTTTATAATTTAAAAAAATAAGATATTTTATTTAAGGAGGAACATATGGAAAACAAAAACTGGTTTAACCAAACAATTTCAGAAGTAGAACAAAGCCTAGATACAAATTTAAAAAGAGGACTAACTTCTGAACAAGTAAAAGAAAGACAAGAAAAATATGGACTAAATGAATTAAAAGAACAAAAAAAGAAAAGCTTATTTCAAAAATTTTTGGCACAATTTAAAGACTTTTCAATAATTATTCTTATAATTGCAGCGATCATATCTGGAATAATAGGGATAGCAGAAGGAGAAGGAATAACAGACACAATAGTAATAATGATAGTTGTTATAGTAAATGCAATAATAGGAGTAGCACAAGAAAGTAAAGCAGAAAAATCATTAGAAGCACTTCAAAAATTAAGTAGTCATGCAGCAAAAGTAATTAGAAATGGAAAAACAGAAGTAATTCCAGCAAGAGAATTAGTACCAGGTGATATAGTAATAATAGAAACTGGTGATTATATTTCAGCAGATTTAAGAATAATAGAAGCAATAAACTTAAAATCACAAGAATCATCACTTACAGGTGAATCTGTTCCAGTAGAAAAAATGAGTAATGTAATTGCAGAAAAAGAAATTGGAGTTGGAGATAGAACAAATATGTTATTCTCTTCAAGCCTAATAACCTATGGAAGAGGAACAGCTATTGTTGTAGAAACAGGCATGAACACAGAAGTAGGAAAAATAGCAGAAATGTTAAATGCAACTGAAGAACAAGAAACACCTTTACAAATAAAATTAAACAAACTAGGAAAAACATTAGGAATAGCAGCAATATCAATATGTATATTCATATTTATAATAGGATTATTACAAGGAAAAGAACCTATTCATATGTTTATGACAGCCGTAAGTTTAGCAGTAGCAGCAATACCAGAAGGATTAGTAGCAGTATCAACAATAGTTTTAGCAATAGGTGTTCAAAAAATGGTAAAAAGAAATGCTATTGTTAAAAAATTACCGGCAGTAGAGACTTTAGGAAGTGCAACAGTAATCTGTTCAGACAAAACAGGAACACTAACACAAAATAAAATGACAGTAAAAAAAGTATTTTGGAATAGCAGATTAGAAGATTTAGAAAAAGCAGAAATGGATCATGAGTTACAACATCTAACATATAATGCTATCCTTTGTAATGACACAAAAATACTAGAAGATGGTTCTTTATCAGGAGATCCAACAGAAACAGCTTTGACAGAAATGGCATTCGGATTTAAGTTAGATTCAAGCATATATTCAGATATGCCAAGAGTAGCAGAAGTGCCATTTGATTCAGACAGAAAACTTATGACAACAGTACACAGAATAAATGATAATTTATACAGAGTATACACAAAAGGTGGAGTAGATGAGCTTTTAAAAAAATGTAAAGGATATAACTTAAATGGCAATTATAGAGAAGATTTAGACAGATATAAACAAGATATTTATAAAAATAATGAAGAAATGGCAAAAAATGCACTTAGAGTATTAGCATTTGCATATAAAGAATTAAACCATAAACCAGAAAAAGCAGAATTAGAAACAATAGAAAATGATTTAATATTTTTAGGAATGGTAGGAATGATAGATCCACCAAGGCAAGAAGCAAAAAGAGCAGTAGAAAAATGTAAAAGTGCAGGAATAAAAACAGTAATGATTACAGGAGATCACAAGATAACTGCAATAGCTATAGCAAAACAATTAGGAATATTAGAAAACGAGAGTGAGGCAATAACAGGGGCAGAGCTTGAAGAAATGTCAGATGAAGACTTAACAAAAAATGTAAGACAATATTCAGTATATGCAAGAGTATCACCTGAACATAAAGTAAGAATAGTAAAGGCATGGCAAGCAAATGGAGAAATTGTTGCTATGACAGGTGATGGGGTAAACGACAGCCCTGCACTAAAAACAGCAAATATAGGATGTGCAATGGGAATAGTTGGTACAGAAGTTGCAAAAGAAGCAGCTGATGTAATATTAACAGATGATAATTTCGCAACAGTAGTATCAGCGGTAGAAGAAGGAAGACGTATTTATGACAATATTTTAAAAGTAATACAATTCTTAATATCATGTAATATAGGTGAAGTAATAGTTTTATTTTTAGCAACATTATTAACACCAGTATTCGCAAAATGGTTTGGAATAGCAGATGCAACAGCAATAGAAGTATTACTACCAATTCATATATTATGGATTAATTTAGTAACAGACTCACTTCCAGCATTGGCATTAGCTTTTGACCCAGCAAACAGCGATATAATGACGAGAAAACCTTTGAAACCATCACAAGGAGTATTTACAAAAGGAATGACATTTAGAATCATATACCAAGGTATAATGGTTGGATTAATTACTTTAGCTGCCTTTATTATAGGTTTAGCTACAACGACAGCACCAATAGACGGATTAACTTTAGACGAAAGTAAAATAGAAGTAGGGCAAACCATGGCATTTATTACATTATCATTTTTAGAATTAGTACATGTATTTAATGTAAGAGATAATAAAAAGTCATTATTTAAAACGAAAGTCTTTAATAATAGTAAATTATTATTAGCAGTAGGTGCATCTGCATTATTAGTAGTTATAATATTATTAATACCTGCTTTAAGAAATATATTTAGTATTCCAATATTACCAGTAGGAAATGTATTAGAAATTATAGTGTTAATATTGTTACCAATAGTTATAGTAGAAATCTTTAAAGCACTAAAAATTAATACTGCAAAAGACGAATAGAAAAATAAAGCTTCAACTTAATAAGAGTTGGAGCTTTTACTTTTTAATTTATATTTTATGATTTTTATAAGAAATTCAAATATTTTAAAGTTCTAAAAAGTACAACCTCTGAATATATATAAATAGTGCAATATATTAAATTATAAGCATATATAATCAAAAAGTAAATTTTTTATATACAATAATGAAAAGAAAGGAGACAAAAATGCAAAGTATAGATGAAAGAAAAAGTATAAACACAACAGGAGTAATTCAAAACCTTGTACTAGAAAATAGAGGAAAATTAAGTGTATCAGGAGTTGTAGATGTACTTAGCTTTGATGATCAAGTAGTAATGATAGAAACAGAGTTAGGACTTTTAACTGTAAAAGGTCAAAATTTAAGAATAAATAAATTAAGCATAGACACTTCAGAAGTAATAGTAGAAGGAGAAATTTCATATTTAGCATATAGCGAAGCAACACAAAACAAATCATCTACAGGATTATTAAGCAAAATATTCAAATAAGATAGACAGGGTGACTTTTATGGTTTTAAATCAAGCATATTTATTTCTAATTTTTATAATAAATGGATTCATAATTGGATTAATTTTTGATATTTTTAGAATATTACGAAAAAGCTTTAAGACATCTGATTTTTTAACATATATAGAAGATATATTATTTTGGATAATTACAGGAATTATTGTTTTATATTCAATATTTATATTTAATAATGGAGAAATTCGATTCTTCATGTTTATAGGAATTTTATTAGGGGCAATCTTATATCTGCTTTTAATTAGTAAATATGTAATTAAAATTAGTGTTAAAACAATACAAGAGATCAAAAAAGCAATAAATTTTATTATTAAAATTATAATATTACCATTTAAAATAATTTATAAAGGAGTAAAGAAAGTATTTGCAAAACCAATATTATTTTGTATCATAAATATAAAAAAGATTATTAGACAAATAACAATCAAATTTTCAGGAAATAATAAAAAAATATATACAAAAAAGACAAAAAACATAAAAAAAGTAAAAAATTAGAGGGAAAATATAAATAAAAGTAGAATAATAATAATAGAGTTTTATTAAGTAAGCAAAAATTTCAAAGAGAGGCACATATGAAAAGAATTAAAAAATTAATAATTATTGCCATCATAATATATGCAATAATTACATTTATAAATCAAGAAAAAGTATTAAGTTCATATAAAAATCAAGAACAAGAAATAGCAAATCAGATTGAAGAAGCAAAAGACTATCAAGAAGAATTAGTAATTGATAAAGAAAATGCAAATTCTTTAGAATATATTGAGCAAGTAGCAAGAGAAAAATTAAATATGTATTATCCGAATGAGAGAATTTATGTAGATAATAGCAAATAAAGTCAAAGTTTTTGAGACCTTATTTGCTAAATTTTTATATAAATTAAGCTTTATACTTCACAAATTATTATGAATATGTTATAATTATAAACATAATTAATAGTCAATATTATTTATATCTTAAAAATTTTCCCCAAAATAAAATAGTAAAAATAGCAGAAATTTAAAGGAGGTTTTTTATGTCTGAATTACAAGAAATGACATTAGCAGAGCTAAAAGAGATAGCTAAAGAGCAAAACATTAAAAATATATCGAAATTAAAAAAAGATGAATTAATAGAAGTATTAATAGATTTACAACGAGCAAGAAACAATGCAGAAAAAGTTTCAAAAAAAGAAATAATTGTACCACAAAAAGATGATAAAGAAATAAACCAAGTGAAAGTAAAATATGATGCAAGTGATGATGATGAACTACAAGATGAAAATATTGAATTAAGTGAATCAGTAGTAGACTATAAATTAACTAATGAAGAAGATGAAATAGTAGAGGGAATTTTAGAAGTTTTGCCAGACGGATACGGTTTTTTACGAGGAGATAATTATTTATCAAGTCCAAGAGATGTATATATTTCACCAATACAAATAAGAAGATTTAGACTTGATACAGGAGATATGTTAAAAGGAATCTCAAGATGTAAAGAAGGAGAAAAATTTCCATCACTTATATTTGTTGGAGAGGTAAATGGTGAGCATCCAGAAAAAGCATCTAAAAGGAAGAGATTTGATGAGCTAACGCCAATTTACCCAAATGAGAGGCTTAAATTAGAAACTACATCAAAAGAATATGCAATGAGAATTATAGATTTAATGTCTCCAATAGGAAAAGGGCAGAGGGGAATGATTGTTGCACCACCAAAAGTAGGAAAAACCACTCTTCTAAAAAAGATTGCAAATAGTATTACACAAAACAATCCTGAAGTAGAATTAATAGTATTATTAATAGATGAAAGACCAGAAGAAGTAACAGATATGAAAAGATCAATAAAAGGACAAGTTATATATTCAACATTTGATGAGCTACCAGAACATCATGTAAAAGTAGCAGAAATGGTATTGGAAAGAGCCAAAAGAATTATTGAACAAAATAAAGATGTTGTAATATTATTAGACAGTATAACACGTCTAGCTAGAGCATATAATTTAAGCATACCTTCATCAGGAAGAACATTATCAGGAGGTATTGATCCAGCAGCATTGCATAAACCAAAAAAATTCTTTGGAGCTGCAAGAAATATCGAAAATGGAGGTAGTTTAACCATACTAGCTACAGCATTAATTGAAACAGGAAGTAGAATGGATGATGTAATATTCGAAGAGTTTAAAGGAACAGGAAATATGGAAGTTCATTTAGACAGAAAATTATCAGAAAAACGTATATTTCCAGCAATTGACATAAATAAATCAGGAACGAGAAGGGAAGACTTATTGCTTACACGAAAAGAATATGAAACAGTATTTGCTTTAAGAAAGGCTTTAAATTCATTACCTGTAGCAGATGTAACAGAACAAATAATTAGTCAAATGACTCAAACTGAAAATAATGAAGAATTCATGGATAAAATAGATACATTTATAAGAAAGTTTAAATAATATAATAAAAAATTATAAAGAATAAATATCTAACTTTTGCAAGTTTATATTTATTCTTTTTGCATTTATTTTAAAAGTTTATTATTTTTATTGAAAAAATAATAAACTTATGATATAACATACACGAGAATAATTGGCTCGCGAATAATAGAGGTGAAAAAATGATAAAAGCATATGGAAAATCTGATGTAGGAAAAACACGAGATATGAACCAAGACTACTATTACATATCAGACGATCAAAGTGAAATAAAATTATTTATACTAGCAGATGGAATGGGCGGTTATAAAGGTGGAGAAATAGCAAGTAAACTAGCAGTAACATGTGCTAAAAATTACATAGAAAATAATTTTAAGGAAACACCAAAAGATAAAGAAAGTCTAATACAATTAATCGGAAGTAGTGTAGAATATGCAAATATGGTTGTATATGAAAAAGCAAAAGAAGATCCTAATCTTGAAGGAATGGGAACAACATTAGAAATTTGTTTAGCATATAACAATAAAGCATATATAGCACATGTAGGAGACAGTAGAATTTATAGAATTAGAAAAGAGTTTATGAGAAAAATAACTAAAGACCACAGTTATGTTCAAAAATTAGTAGAAGATGGAACAATAACAAAAGAAGAAGCAGATGTCCATCCAAAAAAGAATATGCTTATGAGAGCTCTAGGATGTAATGCATTTGTTGAACCAGATGTAACAATTAAGGGATTCTTAAAAGGTGATACATTAATAATTTGTTCAGATGGATTAACAAATATGTTAACCCAAGATGAAATATATAATATAGCAACAAGTAAGTTTGAATATGCACCAAGTGAAATGATAGAACAAGCTAATAAAAAAGGTGGATATGATAATATAACAGTTATAATAATTAGAAATATATAATTTACGAGGAGAGAAAAAATGAATTTAGAAGGTAGATTGTTAGGAAACAGATATGAAATTATCGAAAAAATAGGAAATGGAGGTATGGCAACAGTATACAAAGCAAAGTGCCATGTATTAAATAGATATGTTGCAGTTAAAATTTTAAGAGATGAATTTACAACAGATGAAGAATTTATAAAAAGATTTGAAATCGAGGCACAATCAGCTGCAAGTATAACACATCCTAATATTGTATCAGTATATGATGTAGGTAACGAAGGTAATTTGTATTATATAGTAATGGAATTAGTACAAGGTAAGACATTGAAAGAACTTATTGTAGAAGAGAGAGGTGCACTTCCTTGGAAATGGTCAGTAAATATTGCAATACAAATAGCATCAGCTTTAGAAATAGCACATAAAAACAATATAGTTCATAGAGATATAAAGCCACATAATATAATAATTACTGAAGATGGAGTAGCAAAGGTTACAGATTTTGGAATAGCAAAAGCAGTTTCAAATTCAACAATAACGGCATTTGGAACTACAATAGGATCAGTACATTATTTTTCACCAGAACATGCCAGAGGGGGATATACAGATAGTAAATCAGATCTATATTCATTAGGTGTAGTAATGTATGAAATGCTTACAGGTAAAGTGCCATTTGATGCTGATACACCTGTATCAGTTGCATTGAAACATATGCAGGAAGATCCTGTACCTCCTATACAAGTAAATAATAATATACCAATTGCTGTAAATGATATTATTATAAAAGCACTAAAAAAAGATCCAAATGAAAGATATGGAACAGCTACAGAAATGTTAAGAGATTTAAAAAGAGCTTTAAAAGAGCCAGGTGGAGATTTTGTTGATAACAATAATTATTCAGATTTAGGAGCAACTCAAAGGATAGAAACATTAAGAGGAGCTAATTCTCAAAAAGAAACTAAAAACAAAAAAACAAACAAATTTATAGAATTTGTAAAAAAACACAAGGTATTAACTTGGGTAATAGGTTTAATATTATTATTTGCTTTGAGCCTAGGTGGAACAATGTTATACTTTAATTTAACAGAACCAAAAGAAGTACAAATTCCAAATTTAGTAGGAAAAACGGCTGAAGAAGCAGAAAGTATATTATCAAAAGAAAGCATAAAAATAGAATATGCAGATGAAGAATATAGTAAAGATGTGGAAGCGGGAAAAATCATTTCTCAAAATCCTGAATATAAAGAAAATTACAATATAAAACAGGGAAGTACAATAACAGTTACAATAAGTAAAGGTGCAGAATTAACGACAGTACCAAAGGTTGTAGGGATGACAAAAGATCAAGCTATAGAAGAACTTAACAATTATAATTTAAAAGCAGAAGTCATAGAAGAAACAAGTAAAGAAATACAAGAGGGATATATAACAAAACAAGAAATAGAACCTGAAACAACAATAGATGCTGGAGAAACAATAAAAATATATGTAAGTATTGGAACAGGATTAAAGCAAATAGTAGTACCATCTGTTTTAGGAAAAACATTAGATGTAGCCAAAGTTTCATTAGAGGGATTACAAGTAGAAGTTGAATATGGAGAAGATACTACAAAAAATAATGGAGTGGTATTATCACAAAACATTACATCTGGAACAGTAGTAGATGAAGGAACAACAATAGTTTTAACTATAAATCAAATTGTAGAAATAAAAACAGGAACTGTAAACATTAAAATCAAACAATTAGCAAAACAATTAGGATATAATACAGAAGACAAAAAAGGTGAAGATGGAGAAACTATAAAAGCAGATGATGTTAAAGTTAGAGTAGTTGTAACATCAGAAGGAAAATCTAACAATGCATATGGAGGGGATAATGGAACAACATTATCTTCAAGTAGAGAAAATTTATCTGTAAATGTTTCAGGAAAAGGAACAATAAAAATTGAAGTATATATAGATAGTAATTATATGGCAAAACAGCTAGACTTAAATTCCGATAACCCAACAATAACATTCGAATAAAAATAATGAATGATATAGGAGAATAAATGCAAGGACTAATAATTGGAAATATATCAAATTTATATAAAATAAAAGTAAATAATAAAACCTATAATGCAACAGTGCGTGGAAGATTCAAAATAGATGAAACTACGCCTGTTGTTGGCGATTTAGTAGAAATCCAAATATTAAATGAAATAGAAAAGCAAGCAGTTATAGAAAAAATTCATGAAAGAAAATCATATATAAAAAGACCAAAAGTTGCAAATGTATCTCAAATTATATTAGTAATATCTGTAAAAGATCCAAAGCCAGATTTGTTAATGTTAGACAAGCAGTTAGCGTATGCAGAATTTTTAAAAATTACTCCAGTAATAGTTATAAACAAAATAGATTTATCTGAAAATTATAAAGAAATAGAAAACATATATACAAAAATAGGATACAAAGTATATCCTATTAGTGCAAAAGACATTAAATCCATAGAACAGTTAAAAAACATATTAAAAAGTAATATTAGTGTATTAGCAGGCAATTCTGGTGTAGGAAAATCAACAATTATAAATACAATATTTAATAAAAATATAACAGAAGAAGGTGTAATAAGTAAAAAAAATAAACGTGGAAAAAATACAACTACAGATGCTAAAATATATGAAATAGATCAAGATTCATATATTGTAGATACTCCTGGTTTTTCAACATTTGATATATCTGAAATAGAATCAAAAGAATTAGATAAATATTTTAAAGAATTTGTACCAGAGATAGAAAATTGTGAATATGTAGGTTGTAGTCATATAAAAGAACCTATATGTGGAATAAAACAGGCTGTTGAAATAGGAAAAATATCTATGGAAAGATATGAAAGATTTTGTAAAATATATAAAGAATTAAAAGAAAAGGAGAAAAATAAATGGTAGAGATATCAACATCTATTCTCTCAATGCAAGAAGGTAAAGAAGCAGAAACAATTTTTAAACTGGAAAAGGCAAAAACAGATTACTTTCATATAGATGTAATGGATGGTAAATTTGTAAAAAAAAATACTTATGATAAAATGCGAAAATATGCAGAATATATTAGAAGAGTATCCAATTTACCATTAGATGTACATTTAATGGTAGAAGATGTGAATACAGCAATTAATGATTTTTCAGCCGTAGAACCTAATATAATAACATTTCATTTAGAAGCAACCAAAAACGAGGAAGAAATAATAAAATATATTCAGGATATAAAAAATCATAATTCCAAAGTTGGAATATCTGTAAAACCTAATACACCAATAGAAAGAATTTATGAATACTTAAAATATATTCATACAGTATTAATAATGACAGTTGAGCCAGGAAAGGGTGGACAACAGCTTATAAATAGTATGTTGCAAAAAGTAAAAACATTAAGGAAATACATAGACCAAAATAATTTAGAAGTGGATATTGAAGTAGATGGAGGAATAAACCTTGCAACAGTTAGCAAAGTAAAAGAAGCTGGAGCAAATATATTAGTTTCAGGAACCGCAATATTACAGGCAACAGATTATAGAACTATTATTAATGAATTAAAGGATTAAAATTTTTAAAATTTAAATATAATTAAATGGAGGGATTGCAAATGCTAGAAATTAAATTAAATTTAGAAAATAGTGGTATAGAACCACAAGAAATTTTAGAATACAAACAACAAGTAGAAAACATTCATAAAGATCTACATAGAAGATCACATGATGAAAATGATTTTGTAGGATGGGTAGATTTGCCTACTAATTATGATAAAGATGAGTTTTCAAGGATACAAGAGGCAGCAAAAAGAATAAATAATGATTCAGACATACTTTTAGTTATAGGAATAGGAGGATCATATTTAGGAGCAAGAGCAGTAATTGAAGCACTTACAAGTTCTTTCAATGATATTATTGATGATGATCAAAGAAAACATCCAAGAATTCTTTATGCTGGAAATAATTTAAGTTCTAATTATATAAATGAATTAATAGAAGCTATAGGAAATAAAGATTTTTCTATAAATGTAATATCAAAGTCAGGAACAACAACAGAACCTGCTATTGCGTTTAGAATATTTAGAGAAATGCTAGAAAGTAAATATGGAATTGAAGAAGCAAGAAGTAGAATATATGTTACAACAGATAAACAAAAAGGAGCATTAAAAATACTAGCAGATAAAGAAGGATATGAACAATTTATAATACCAGACAATATAGGAGGAAGATATTCTGTTTTAACAGCAGTAGGTTTACTTCCAATAGCTACAGTAGGAATTGATATAGTAAAATTAATGGATGGAGCACGTTTAGCACAGGAAAGATATAATGATCCAGATTTAAAATATAACGAATGCTATAAATATGCTGTAGCAAGAAATGTATTAAATAAAAAAGGAAAAGAAATTGAAATTTTAGCAAATTACGAACCTAAATTGCATTATTTTACAGAATGGTGGAAGCAATTGTATGGTGAAAGTGAAGGAAAAGAAGGTAAAGGAATTTTTCCATCAGGAGTAGATTTTACAACTGATTTACATTCAATGGGACAATATATTCAGCAAGGTAAAAGAATATTGTTTGAAACAGTACTTTCTATAGAAAAACCAAAATACAACATAAATATAAATTCAGACGACGATAATTTAGATGGAATCAACTATCTTGCTAATAAAGATTTAGACTATGTAAACAAAAAGGCTATGGAAGGCACAGTACAAGCACATGTATCAGGTGGAGTTCCAAATATTATTATAAGTATTGAGGAATTAAATGAAGAAACAATAGGGCATTTAATATATTTCTTCGAAAAAGCATGTGCAATTTCTGGAATGATTTTAGGAGTTAATCCATTTAATCAACCAGGTGTAGAAGAATATAAGAAAAATATGTTTAAGCTATTAGAAAAACCTGGATACGAAAAGTAGTAGCATTATTAATATTAGAAAGAAAAAGGCGATAAAAATGATTTTTGAAAGAGATTACAAAGTTGAAGTACGAGATATATCTATAGATAAAAAAGCTACAAATAAAGCATTAATGAAATATTTAGAAGCAATAGCATGTTCACATTCTGATGAAGTAGGATATGGAATATATGGTATAGACACAAAAAAAGTAGTGTGGATTTTATTAGATTGGAAAGTAAAAATTTTAGAAAGACCAAATTATAGTCAAAAAGTACATGTAAAGACATGGTCAAGGAAAATTGATAAATGTTGTGCTTATCGTGATTTTCAAATTTATGATGAAAACAATAAATTGCTTGTAATAGCAACTTCTAAATGGGTATTATTGGATGCTGATAGCAGAAAAATAATGAAAATTACAGATGAAGTAATAAAGGGCTATTACACAGAACAAGAGAGACATGTATTTGAGGAGGAAATTGAAAAGGTACATGAACCAGAAAAATATGAAAATAGTTTACAAATAAAAGTTAGAAGATCAGATATAGATATAAATAATCATGTAAACAATTTAAATTATCTAGATTTAGCATATGAAGTCTTACCACAGCAAATTTATGAAAAAGATCTGAAAAATATAAGAATAACTTATAAGCATCAAACAGAACCAAATGAAATAGTAAATCTTTATTATACTAATGAAAATGAAAAAAATATTGTTACTATTAAAAATTTAGACAATACTAAATTGCATTCTATTATAGAGTTATGGTAATAAAAATGGATATTAAATACATATATTAATAAAATTGAGGTTAAAATATAAATATAAATAAATTGAAAAAATTTCTTGAAACAAGTATAATGATATGCTATAATAATCAATGGTTTAATATAAGGGAGGAATAAAAATTGAAAACAAAATTAAGAAAAACAAAAATCGTTGGAACAATCGGACCAGCAAGTGAGCAAGAAGAAGTATTTACAGAATTAGTAAAAGAAGGATTAAATGTAGCAAGGATAAATTTTTCTCATGGAGGATATGAAGAAAATGCTTCAAAAATACAAACAATAAAAAGAGTTAGAGAAAAACTAAATCAACCTGTAGGACTAATGTTAGATACTAAAGGACCTGAAATTAGAACAGGTAAACTAGAATCAGGAGACGAAAAAGTTTTAATTAATGAAGGACAAACATTTACATTTTTATATGATGACATAATTGGAAATGAGACAAAAACATCAATAGGCTATAAAAATTTATATCAAGATGTAGTTCCTGGAGCAAAAATATTAGTAGATGATGGAGCGATAGAATTTGAAGTTGTAGAAATAGTAGGTAAAGATATAGTATGTAAGGCATTGAATACAGGAAAATTAGGAAGTAGAAAAACAGTTAATGTTCCTGGACTAAAATTAAATTTACCAGCACTTTCACCAAAAGATATAGATGATATAACAAAAGGAATAAAGGCAGAATTTGACTTTATAGCAGCATCATTTGTAAGAAGAGCATCTGATTTACAAGAAATTAGAACTTTATTAGACGAAAATGGAGGAAAAGATATAAAAATAATATCTAAAATAGAAAGCCAAGAGGGAATTGACAATTTCGAAGAAATTCTTGCTTTGTCAGATGGTATAATGGTAGCACGTGGAGATATGGGTGTAGAAATACCAATGGAACAAGTTCCAATTGTTCAAAAACATTTTATAAAAAGATGCAATGAAGTTGGAAAACCAGTAATAACAGCAACACAGATGCTTGAATCAATGCAATCAAGTCCAAGACCAACAAGAGCAGAGGTAAGTGATGTAGCTAATGCAGTATATGATAGAACAAGTTGCATAATGCTTTCAGGAGAATGTGCAGCTGGAAAATATCCAGTGATATGTGTAGAAACAATGGATAAAATATCAACTAACATTGAAAATGCAATTCATTACTGGAAAAGATTTTGTGAAAAAGAAGTTAAAAGTTCTGACTCTCTTGAAGAAAATATTGTTTATACAACGAGTATGACAGCAAAACATTTAGGGGCAGATGCAATAGTTGCATATACTAATTCTGGCAATACAGCTAGAAATTTAGCTGGAAAAGGAGTTTCTTGTCCAATATTAGCAATAACAGATTCTAGAAAAACTTACTATCAATTATCAGTTGTATGGAATGTAACACCAATTTTAGTTGAAGGTGAAGCTACAATTGAACATACAATATCAAAAGGAATTGAAATATTAAAAGAAAGAAATATACTTGAATCAGGAGATACAGTAGTTATAGCTGGTGGAGCAAAAGCACTTTATAAAGATAAAGAAAGTGAAATAGTAAGTGGAGTTATGAGAATTTAAATTTTATATAAGACTACATTAAAGTAGTCTTGTTTTTTATATTACAATATGTTACACTATTTTAAATTATTATTTTATGGAAGGATGATAGTTAAAAAATGAAAAAGAAAACATTAATAATAGCATTATCAATCATAATATTAATAGCAATTATTATAACAATATCTGTAACAGTTTTAGCAAATAAAAATAAAAGAGATCCGAAAGAAATATGGAAAGCTTATATTTCAAAAATTAATAATTCAAATTATGAAGAAGCATATGATATGCTGACACAAAGTTCAAAAGAAAGTATATTAAAAGAAGATTTTATTAAAAGGAATAAAAACATTTATGAAGGTATAGAAATGCAAAACATGCAGATAGAAATAACAGATGTATCAGAAGAGGATGATATAAGTAAAATTACCTATAATTTATCTATGGATACTAAAGCAGGTAAGATAACTTTTAATAATATAGTGAAATTAGAAAAAGATAAACAAAATGGATATTTAATAGATTGGAGTTCTAAATTAATATATCCGCAATTAGAAAATGAGGACAAAATTAGAGTAAATACAATCCAAGCAGAACGTGGAAAAATAACTGATAGAAATGACATAGCTTTAGCAGAAAATGGAAAAATTTCATCAATAGGTATTGTACCAGGTAAATTAGGAGAAGATAAAGAGCAAGCATTAGTACAAATATCAGACTTATTGGGAATAGATATAGATACAATAAAAAATGAACTTTCAGCATCTTGGGTAAAAGATGATTCTTTTGTTCCAATAAAAAAAGTTTCAATGTCTGAAACAGAACTAAAGCAAAAATTATTACAAATACCAGGAATTAAAATTAGTAGTGTAACAGCAAGGACATATCCTTTAAATGAAGCTGCAGCACATTTAATTGGATATATACAAAATATAAATGCTGAAGAATTAGAGAAGAACCAAAATAAAGGTTATAATTCTAATAGTTTAATTGGAAAAACTGGTTTGGAAAGAAAATATGAAGAAAGATTAAAGGGAAGCGATGGAATAGAAATATATATAGAAGATGCAGAAGGAGATAGAAAGGCGACCATTGCAAAAAAGGAAGTAATAAATGGAGAAAATATAAAACTAACAATAGATTCAAATATTCAAAATAAATTATATAATGAATTAAAAAATGATGAAGGATTTTTCGTAGTTATGGAACCACATACAGGCGAAATATTGGCATTAGTAAGTACACCATCATATGATCCTAATAAATTTATACTTGGAATAAGTCAAGACGAATGGAATGAAATTATAAATAATGAAAAAAAACCTATGACAGCTAGGTATTTACAATCTTGGTGTCCAGGTTCAACAATGAAACCAGTAACAGGAGCAATTGGTTTAACTACAGATTCTTTAAGTGAAGAAGATACTTTTACTTATTCAGGATTAAGTTGGCAAAAAGATAAGAGTTGGGGAGATTATACAGTTACAACTCTAACGGGATATAGTGGTGCAAAAAATTTGAGAAATGCAATAATTCATTCAGACAATATTTATTTTGCACAAGCAACTTTACAAATAGGTAAAGAAAACTTTCAAAATGGATTGAATAGAATAAAATTTGGAGAAAATATTGATTTTGAGCTACAACTTTCTAAATCACAGTATTCTAACCAAGATAATATAGAAACAGAAGTACTTTTAGCAAATAGTGGATATGGTCAGGGACAGATGTTAGTAAATCCTATACATATGGCATCAATATATTCCGCTTTTGCTAATGAAGGAAATATGATAAAACCATATCTTGAGCAAAAAGATAATAAAAATGTAGAATATCTAGTAGAAGGAGCATTTTCTGAAAAAGCGGCTAATATTATAGAAAAAGATATGATACAGGTTATAGAAAATGATGAAGGAACAGCAAAAGCTATGAGAGTAGAAGGGCGTACTATTGCTGGGAAAACAGGTACAGCTGAATTAAAAGAATCAAAAGAAGATAACAAAGAAACTTTAGCATGGTTTAATTGCTATACAGCGGATGATAAGGAAAATCAATTACTTGTAATTGCAATGGTAGAGAATGGAAGAACTGCAGGAGGAAGTAGTTACTTGGTACGAAAGATAAAAACATTATTTTAATTAAAAAAATAAAACATATAAAAATAGGAAACAGAAAAATTTTCTGTTTCCTATTTTGTTGGAAAATTTGTTATACCAAAACAGAAAAGAAAATTACAATAGAAGAACAATTTATAAAAAAAGTCATATTATGTAATTAAAGGAGGAAAAATAATGATGAATAGAAGATTCAGAAGATGTCAGTGTATGAATAATATGGTAAATTGCTCAAAAGAAGTAATAGAAGATAAATGTTCAAATATTTGTACATGTGACAATTATGCAAAGGATGATTGTGAATGTGGTTTTGAAGAAGAATATGATGTATTTCCAAGCAATCCAATGTTAGCCCAAAGCTATGTACCATTCCAATATATGGATAAAACTTTTATACCACAAGTAGGATTAAAATGTGGAACAATTTTTCCAGAGTTAGTTAGCCCATATTATCCAGGTCAATCAATGGAAGAAATAGAATTTATCAGGAAAAATAATAAAATTGGGGAGGGATGTAATAGGTGATGGAACAGGATACTGAAAATAGAAATATGATGTGCTGTAATATGCACAATAACTATAGTTGTGAAAATGAGCAAATGACAAGAGAACAAATGATAATGCAAATAAAAAGTTATCAATTTGCAATAATAGAATTAGGATTATATCTAGATACTCATCCTGATGATCAAAGAGCATTATGTTTACACAGAAAATATGCTAGAGAATTAAAAGAATTAAAAGACAAATATCAAAAGGTTTATGGACCATTAACAATAAACTTCCCATGTAATAAATGGAGATGGCTTGAGGAACCATGGCCTTGGGAAAGGGGGAACTTTTAAATATGTGGACTTATAATAAAATGCTAGAATATCCTATAAATATCAAATGTAGAGATTTAAAATTAGCTAAAAATATCATTTCACAATATGGAGGACCAGATGGAGAGCTAGCTGCTTCTTTAAGATATTTGTCTCAAAGGTTTGGAATGCCTGATCAAAAATCAAAAGCAATTTTAAACGATATAGGTACAGAAGAATTAGGATATTAAGTAATCGTTCATTTTTATAAATTAATTGATTAATTTTTTATACTTTTTTGGAGTAATAAATAATCTATATACAGAGTTGTAAAAAAAGATTGCATAAAACTACTAATATACGTGTTTTTTTGACATATTGTTACAAAATGTGATAATGAAACATAAAATATGTTAGGAGGTTTTTTACAATGAAAAAAATAAATTCAAAAAAAATAAATAAGAAAATAGTAAAAATACTTTCTTCTGATAATTTGGCAGATGATTCACAAAAAAAATGTTTTAGATGCTTTCATAAAAAATGTTGTAATAATTGTAATTACAATAATTGCAACTGTGATAATTGCAATTGTAATAGTTGTGAATGTTGTAATAAATGTGAAGACAGTAGTATTTGTGAAGTAATAAAGTCTATTGCTCTAATTGAAACAGCAATATCTCATATATTAAATTCAGAAGCTGAAAAAATACAAAAAGCAATTCAAGTATCTAATAATATATGTGAACTATTAGAAGTAAATACTAGTGTACGAAATACAATTAAAGATATAACAGAATTAGAATGTATCTTATCTAGAAAATTGGAAATTGCTGTTTCTAATAGGAAAGGAGAAAACTGTAATGGCTGTAGTATCAGGTAGAGTATTATTTGACAGGAATAGAACTGCTTCTGTAACTTCTAATATGGAAGGGATAGCAAATGTTCCAATTGTGTTACAAAATGTTGTAACTAATGAAAGATTAGCAGTTAATACAGATGTTAATGGAGGATACTCTTTTTTTAATGTATCAAATGGAGAATATCGTATAGTAGAATCTTTTGGAGCATTTGCGATTGCAACACCAGGTAATTTTAATAATGCAATAGAGGGAGAAATACCAAATGGAGCAATGCCATCAATTAACTACGTTAATAATCCACCAATGGGAAGTACAAATCTAGATGCAACAACGCCAAACACAATATTTATAGTTGTAAATGGTTCAGATATATCAGATCAGAATTTCTTAAATGGTCCTGTTAGATATAACCCAATTGGAAGTATCACAGATAATTGTGTTACAATATCACCAGTAAATTTAATTAATGTAGCTGATAATGGAACATTTGGAAATTTTCCAGCTGGAACTGCACCTAATACTGGAGCAACTCCTAATCCTTATCCAGGAATTGCACCAGATTTCACTTATGTATTACCAGATCCAGATAATTATACTCCAGACGCAGGTGAATATACTATTCAAAACCTTATGAATAATTCTTTAAGTAATAGAATAGGAGCATGGTGGAGAATAGCAGATCATACAAAAGGAAATGAAACTGGTAGAATGATGGTAGTAAATGGATTTGAACCAGGTTCTATATTTTTTAGAGATGTAGTAACAGTAAAACCAAATACAAATTATTTATTTAGTAGTTGGATATTAAATATGTTTAAGGTTCTAGGGTATGCAAATCCAGCACTAGGAGTAGAAATTCTTGATGAGGATGGAAATATATTGTATCATGAAACACTTGGAGCATTAATTCCAGTAAATACAAATACTCCGGAATGGAAACAAATAGGAACTGTAATTAATTCTCAAAATAACCAAACTTTAACAGTAGAGTTTTTAAGTGAAGGACCAGAAGCAATTGGAAATGATTATGCTATTGATGATATTTCTTTAAATGAAATTGAAATTCCGACTTTTATGCCGATCAAATCAGTAAATAATGCAAATGTGTTATTAGAAGATATTGTAACTTTTACTATTACTTTAACGAATAGTTGCGAAAGCACACTTACTAATATAACTTTTCAAGATAGTATACCAGAAGGATTCACATTTTTACCAAATTCGGTAGTCATAAATGGAGTTCCTGAAGTGGAATTAACTCCAAATGTGGGGTTCGCAGTTCCGGATATTAAAGGCGGTGAAACTATAACAATTATGTTTTCAGCAACAGCAACTTCCATACCACAAGTGAATCCAACGACTAATACAGCAAATATGAGTTATCAATATACGCCAGTAGAGGGTGGAATACCTGTAACATTTAATGTAATATCGAATGAAGTAACAGTACAAATTCAAGAGTTAGTAAAAGAGGCAGACCTTTCTGTCATAAAAACTACTAATTTAAGTAATGCAAATCCAGGAGATATAGTAGAATATAGAATACAAATTAATAATTTAGGTCCACACAATGCAGAAAATGTTATATTAACAGATAATATATCACCAAATATAATAAATCCAGAATTTTCAATTGATGATGGAAACAATTTCTACCCATGGCAAGGAAATTTTAACTTTGGAACGATTGAAAATAGAGATTCACGAATAGTAATAATAAGAGGAACAATTTCAGAAAATTCTTCAGAAAGAATTTCAAATACTGCCACCATTAATTCTATAACGCCAGATCCTAATTTATCAAATAATACTTCAATGGTTGTTATCAATATAAATACTAGTTCTAGATGTCAAGCAATTTCAGATATAATCAAATCTGTTGCTCTTCAAGAAGTAGCACTTTCTAATATATTAAATGCAGAAAGTGAAAAAATACAAGTAGCAATAGAGATAGAGAATATAACCCCTGAACAATTATTGAAAGTAAATCAAAGTGTAACAGATATGATTAATACTATCACAAAATTAGAACTGATATTACAACTCAAATTGCAACTGTTTTCAGGAGAGTGTATGGACGTTCTTTAAAGTTCAACGAATAAAAATACCAATTTATGTTAATAATTATTTTATAATGATTTTATCATATAAAAGGAGGAAACTAAATTGAAAATTTATGTATTAAGACATGGGAGAACTAAGTGTAATGATGAAGAAAAATATAATGGTAAGTTAAACGAAGATATAAATGAAACAGGAATAAATCAAGCTTTAGAAGCAAGGGAAAAAATCAAGAATTTAGATATTGATTTAATAATTTGTTCACCTCTTTTAAGAACCAAACACACATGTGATTTAGTTAATTCAAATAATATTCCTGTAATATTTGACAAAAGAATCGAAGAGAGGGATTGTGGTGCTCTTACAGGACAAAAATTAGGAGATTTTCATTATACTGATTTTTGGAATTATAATTCGAATAAAAATGTAGAAGGATTAGAAACAATACAAGATTTTTTTAAAAGAATTAGATTGTTTATTGATGATATAAAAGAAAAATATAATGATAAAAATATACTATTAGTTACGCATGGAGGGGTTGCAATAGCAATCTACTTTTACAATAATCAGTTACCCAAAGATGGTATGATAGGTGAATTCGGAATAGATAATTGTGAAATAAAAGAATACAAATTATAAGTAATAAAAAAGTAATTTAAATAGCTCAAGATGATTTTTGTAGTTTAACTTGAGCTATTTATAATTTTCTTGCTACAACAGCAAATCTACCATCTTTTACATGGAATGAGCATGTAGATAAAGTGAGTAATTGATCACCATATTTAGCACTTGCTTCTATATCATATAATGATGCTTTTTTAGAATTAGTTATAAATTCATTATATTCTTCTTCTGAATTAGCATTTATAAAATAATAGTATCTAAATACATCTTTTTCTGATTTGTAATATACTCTTGATTTAAATACAGAAATAATTTCATATTCTGCATCCTCTGTTATGGTAGTAAATCGAATTATTGGATGCTGATTGTAAAATGATTTATTATTATATTTTAATAGTTCTTGAAACATTGCCCCGTTATTAAAATTATGACCATATATTAATAAATTGCTACTTGGAATTGTCCAATCATATTCTTTAGTTAAAAAAATTGAACCATTTTTGGATTTTTCCTTTTTATAATTATGAGTCATATAATATTCATTATCTGTACCTTGTAAAACGGGGTAATTTATACTGGTATTTTCTATTTCCAACCAACCTACTATATCTGAATTTTCTTTTTTAAGTTCTTTTACTTTTACCATTCTTTCAGTTTCTTTTATAGTCTCTACAATAGGTATTTGACTTATTATTGTATTTGTTTCTTCTTTTGATTCTTTTTCTATATCTTCATTGATATAATTTCTAAATAAAGTATTTTCATCTATAGCTTGTTTTTTTAAAAACATAAAATTTATAATATATACAAGAGAAAGAACAATTAATAGAATTGGGATTAAATATATAATTTTAGAATTTATATTCATAATTTCACCATAAATATAGTATATAAGGATAGACTTTTTAGACTATCCTTTTTTATTTTTTATAGAAATAATTATTCCTATTGAAAATATGATTGTTAATATTGCTATCCCTAAATAATTTCCTCCTCCTGTTTTTGGAGTTTCATCTTTTACTTCATTATTTATTTCTGGTTGTTTTTCTACACTAGATACTTTGGCATAAACAGATGTATCTGAATTTATCGGATTATCAAAATAAAATAGTGTAGTGTAGTTAGAATCTGTATAGAAACCATCAATTACTTGATTTTCTCCTAACTTAATGTGTGATTTTAATAAATCAGCTGAAATTCTTTCTCCTGAATCTATAGTGATTTTATTAGTTACATTATTATAAAATATTGTAATTATGAGTTTTTGGATATCTGCATTTGCTATTGCTTTATCAGGTACAGTAGTTTCAGAAATAATATTATTAGCTGAATCTGTTAAAACAACTTTATTTCCAGCTAAAACAATTTTATTTGTAGTATTTGTTGTATTAGTTACAGTAAATTCTGTAAGATGACCATTTTCAGCAACACGAACCGTATTTTCGTTTGATTCAGTTGTTAATATACCGTCCATTATTAAAGTTGGGTTATTAGTAGCAGCAGCACCTTTATCAATCTCTATACCATTATTAGCTCCTGTACCATTTTTACCTAAATGCAAGTTTTTTACTTGAACATTACCACCATTTGCGAGAACTGCTCCATATTTAAATCCAGATACTGACACATTATCTAATATAACAGTTGCACCATCATAAGATTGTACACCGTATTTAGGACCATTTTTTAATTTGATATTTTTTAGTGTAAGTTTAGCACCAGAAAATTGTGCTGTAAACATAGTTTGATTTCCAGATGTTGATGTCCAGTCATTAGAACCAACCACATTATGACCATTACCATCAATTATTAATTCTTTTGCAATTACTATAGGTTTTGTTACTGTTATGTCATTTTGTAAAGTAATTGTTGCACCTGAATCTGCACTTGATATTTTCTCATTTAATGATTGTTCATCATAAACCAATGTTGCAGCATTACTAAAATTAGGTATGATAAAAGATATAATAACTATTGATAAAAATAATAAAATGAACTTTAATGTTTTTTCCATTTTTTCACCTCCATTAAAACTTATTTTTTACTTTTTTATTTTAATTATTTATAAAATCGATTATAAAAATTTTCCAAAATTTTAAATATTGTTACAGTTCTTTTAATTTCTATGTGACATAGATATTAAAAAGAGGTGTATGTATGATAATTGATGAATATAAAAGTGATTCTACAATAATTAGAATTGAAGATAGAGATATTGGAACTAAACAAGAAAACAAAAAAATAATAGATATTTTATTAAGTTTAACTATAAAAAAGATTTCAGAATTTTCAAAAAATAATTTATAATTAAAAAAATAAAAAAAGGAGGAAGTTTGAAAGAAATAACAAAAAGTTATGCTGATGAGTCAATTTTAAACACTTTAGGAGAATATGCAATTTATCTTAGAAAATCAAGAACAGATATAGAAGCAGAATCTAAAGGAGAAGGAGAAACTCTTGCAAGACATGAACATATACTAATAGATTTAGCAAATAAAAAGGGATTAAAAATAGGAAAAATATACAGAGAAATAGTAAGTGGAGAAACAATTGAGGCAAGACCTGAAATGCAAAAATTATTATCAGATGTAAAGCAAGGCAAATGGAAAGGTGTACTTGTTATTGAATTGGAAAGATTAGCACGTGGTGAAACAATGGATCAAGGATTGGTTAGCAAAGCATTCAAAATTTCTAATACAAAAATAATAACACCTATAAAAACTTATGATCCAAATAATGAATTTGATGAAGAATATTTTGAATTTGGCTTATTTATGTCAAGAAGAGAATATAAAGTAATTAATAGAAGATTACAAAGAGGAAGAATAATGTCAGTAAAAGAAGGAAAATATGTTGGAAGTGTAGCTCCTTTTGGATATGATAGAGTTAAGATAAAAGGTGATAAAGGTTATACATTAAGAAAAAATATAGAATCAAATACAGTAAAAATAATGTATAATTTATATGCTTATGATGATTTATCAATAGGAGATGTTACTAGAAAATTAAATAAAATGGGCTTAAAACCAAGAAAAAATAATGAATGGTCTGTGGCAACTGTGAAAGATATATTAGCAAATCCTGTTTATATAGGAAAAATAAAATGGAATGTAAGAAAAGTAGTAAAAATATATAAAAACGAAAAATTAATATCAACAAGACCAAGAAATAATGATTATATATTGGTCGATGGATTACACGAGCCGATTATTGATCAAAAAACATGGGAAATTGTTCTGGCTAAAAGAAGTTTAAATTCTCCACCAGTGACACACCATAAAGTAATTCAAAATCCGTTATGTGGTTTGATTATTTGTGCTAAATGTGGTAAAAAAATGAAAAGAAGGTCTTATTCAAAATATAGTAAAGAGCCAACTTTATATTGTGATAATCCTAAATGTGATAATGTAGGATCAAAGTTTTGTTATGTAGAAGAGAAGGTTTTAGAAGGATTAAAAAAATGGCTAGAACAATATAAATTTGATTTTAAAAAGTATTTAGAAAAAATAAATTATAGTAAAATAGAATCAATAAAAGAAACAATTGCATCATTAGAACAGGAGGCAAAAAGAGAAAATGATAAATTATTAAACATATTTAACTTTTTGGAAGATGGTACATATACAAAAGAAATGTTTAAATTAAGAAGTGAAGCAGTATCGCAAAGTTTAACACAAATTAATAATTCAATTAAAAAATATAAGATAAAACTATTACAAGAAGAAGCAAATAAAAATGAAATAATAGTTCCACATATAAATAATTTACTAGATATATATAGTTTATTGCAAACACCAGAAGAAAAAAACAGTTTATTAAAAACTTTATTAACTCGGAGTTACATATTTAAAAACAGAGAAATCAATAAAAAAAGATTCTGATCCGACAAATTTTATTATAAATTTATATCCCAAAATTGATAGAACAATATAATTTTTTTTAGACTTCAAACGATTACTTTTTGGTGCAAACGAATTAGCACACTTGGAAATGGTTGGAACTATAGTACACCAATTAACAAAAGGAGCTACTATTGAAGAAATAAAAGAAGCAGGTTTAGATCCATACTATACAGACCATGGGGTAGGTTTGGAATCTATCCAAAAAGAATTTAACTAAATAAATGATTTAAAAAATTAAATAGTTCTTTTTCATGAACTTTAAAAAATGAATTAGGATTTTGTCTTGAGCAAAATATGTATCTAACATAAATTGTATTATTCGTTTCTGAAACATAATAAATAATTCTATATTTTTCACAAATTCGTTCTCGATACTGCTTGTCCGAAAGTTCGGGGACATATCTACCAATGTAAGGCGAATCTTGTAAATCATAAATTGTATCATATATTTTATTAACTATTCTACTCGCATAATTTGCTGAAATATTATATGAATAGTCAAATATATCTGTAATTGCAGACTTTACATCATCCGATATTATTATTTGCATATTTCGCCTCCAATTCATCGATATGTTGTTTTAATTCTTCTAATGTACAAACTTTACCGTTTTTAATATTATCTTCACTTTCTTGAAGTTTTGCAAAGAAAAATAAATCGTAAATAATATTATATAGAGTATTTTCATGTACATCAACTTGGTTTAAAGTTTTTTTCATAAAATCCATTTATATCAACCTCCTCTTAATTTGGATTTTTACTTTCAAGCATTTCTTTTATAGTTTCTCTAGTTAAATGCTTGTTTGTACCTGGAATGATAGTTGTTTCATCTTCGCCATATCTGTCTATATATTCAAACATAAGCTTAAATACCATTTCTGTTGGTTTTAAACCATCGAAATAATCATCTGGTACAGAATTAACAATATCTAGCATTCGCTGTTTTACATTTGCCATATTTTTTAACTCCTTTCTTTGAAAATTTACTAATAGTATATCATAAATCTACTTAAATTACTATGATTTTATGTGAATAATTTGTAAACTTTAGATAATATACTAGAAGTTCCAATGAATAACAATATCTTGAGTGTTTTTTTGCTTGTCTTTTTCTCCAATTTCAATATAATCTATAAAACTATTTACAATATCATAATTAAGTTCTTTAAAATCTTTAAAGTGATTAATTATTTTTTCTTTTTGTTCTTTTATAAATTTACTGTTTAATTCTTTTTCTTTTAAACTAGATAAATCGTTTTGGACTTTTTCTAATTCTTTTTGCTTTGCCGATTTATCAGATAGGAAAGAAGAGTTTAAATCATCAAATACATCTTCTGGAACTTTGCCACTTACTTTGTTTAAATACAGTTCTTTTATTGCTTTATTGATATCTTCCATTTCTTTAGAAAGCATATCTACTTTCTTTTGCAATAACTTAGTTTTATTTAAGTTATCATTTGAAATAAATAAATCATCTGATATATTGTCAAAATCATAAAAAGCTAATATTTTTTCTCTAATTTTTTCAGTTACTAAATTTTTTAGATTTTCGTAACCAATAGAATGGGTTGTACAAGTACCGTATAGTTTCTTAGAGCCTTTACAAGAAAAGTAAATGTAACCCCTATCATTTTGGCATTTATAAAGTTTTGTCCCACAATCTAGGCATACTAGCTTATTTGCAAATAGATGTACTTCGCCATTTTTACATCTTCTTGTTTTACTTTTGAAAATCTCTTGAACTTTGTAAAATTGTTCTTTTGTAATAATAGGCTCGTGAGTATTTTCTACAATAATCCATTCTGATTTAGGCTGATTTTTCATCTTTTTAGATTTGTAGCTAACCTTTCTATTATAACCTTGTACCAAATTGCCAATATAAACTTCGTTTTTTAATATTTTGCTAACTGTAGATTCACACCAATAATCAATATTTTTGCCTTGATTTTTAAAATTTATTCCTTGTGATTGTTTATATTTAGTAGGTGTTAAAATTCCTTTATCATTTAATATTTGAGCAATTTTAGTAACACCATTTCCTTGTTCATAAAGGTTAAAAATCAATTTAATAACATCAGCAACTTCTGTATCAACAACAAGTTTATTTTTATTTTCTGGACTTCTTTTATAACCATAGCAGACAAAAGAGCCAATATGTAATCCTTGTTTTCTTTTACTATCAAATGTTTTTCTAATATTTTCTGATAAATCCTCTAGATACCATTCATTAACTAAACCATTAATTTGTCTGGATTTCTTATTTCCTTTGTCTAAAGTATCAACATGATCTACAGGACTTACAAACCTTATATTCCACTCAATGAATTTATTGTGCAAGTATTTTTCTACTATTTCCATATCACGAGTGAATCTACTTTGAGTTTTGCATAGTACAATGTCAAATTTATGGTTTTTAGCATCTTCTAATAACTTATTAAATTCAGGTCTTTCGCTGTCGATTCCAGAATAGTCCTCATCACAGTAAATATTATAAATATCCCATGCTTCTTTCATTGCATAATGAATTAGCATAGATTTTTGATTTTGGATACTTTCGCTTTCATCGTTTTCATGAAGCTTGTCATCATCTTCACGAGAAAGCCTACAATAAATTGCCACTTTCATAAGTTTACCCTCCAATCGGTAAACTACTCATTTTGTACAACCACATTATACAGAAATAAGTAGTTTTAATCAATGCTATTCGCAAATTCTTTTACAATTAATTTATTAACAATTGCTTGTATATATTTTGTAATATCATCTACATTGTCATATTTATTTTTCTCAATAACATTAAAATTAACTTTTTCACACATAGCAAGTTCCTCCTTTTAGGCAGGAGTCCTAATACTCCTGTTATATTAATTTATATTCAAAAGGGCTTGTATTTGTGCAAAAAAGCAAAAAAATAAGAAAAGTTCCAGTTGTCTTATGCTTCGCATAAACCTTTAATGGTAACTTTTCTTGTTACTGCGAAAAAATTACATTTTTTTTCGTAATAAAGCCCTTTTTAGTTTTAAAATAATTAACATTTAATTTTCCTCATTTCTTAC
>CAMMHE010000021.1 GCA_946496575.1 uncultured Clostridium sp.
TACCGTTCTGGAATGTTACTTCGGTGTGTACTGTACTTTTACTTATTCCAAATTTTTTAGCAGTTCCTCTAACTGTATCTTTTGTATCAATTATATACTGTGCTAGTTCAGTTGCTCTTTCCTCTATTGTTTGCTTGCTTGTCACATGCAAGTTATGTGAAACTATTTCTTTCATAAAGAAACCCCCAGACCGAATACTTTTTGTTTAATTGTATTCGGTTTTTTGAGGATTAGAACGATATATAAATATTCATATTTAGGATTTAAGCTTACAGCTTATATTTCTTTTTCTTTATAAAATTGTACTTTTGCCATTAAACTTTAAAATTTCCTATATAATAATTATAACATTTAATTGTATTTATATGGATCAATTCACCATTTTTTAACAATTTATTAATAACCCATTTCGTTAATTCAATCATTCCTATATTAATATTATCTTTAATAATATTGACATATTGTGATGAACAATGGGTTCTGTTTTCTTCTGTTGCATCCGCTAAATAAATTATTTTTTCCAACATGCTCATATTTTCCCTACCTGTAGTATGATACATAATAGCATTAACCATATCTTCAGTGAAACCATATTTATTTTTACAAATATGTGCTCCTATTTTAGCATGGATTAAATTACTATTTAATTTTTCTATATTATCTAATTGTATATTATAATCTATCATATATTTTTGTATTTCTTCATCAGATAATTCTTTTGCAATGTCATGGCTAATAGCAACTAATTTAACTTTTTGTTTATCTTCATTATAAATATCAGCATATTCAATTGCCCTTTTAACTACTGCTTCTGTATGCTTAAATCGGTATTCTGATAAACTATGTTTTACTATCTTATATAAATCTTCATACTCAATCATAAATACTCCAACCTATTTTTATCTCATTAAATATGAAAATATTACTGAACTTAATTTTAGGCTATTATGGGTAATTTTTCCTTCTTCTGTTGTTAATAAATCAGCTTCAATTAATTCATAATTTTTGTCTTTCATATTCTCTTTATCTATTCTTACTTGATCTTTTTGTTCTTCTGTCTCATATTTTTTAAGCATTTCATCATCTATTACTGTATTACTTGCTACAACTACATCTATTGTATCTTTACCTATATATTTTTCTAAAGTTGTTACATGGTCACTTACTCCAAATCCATCTGTTTCACCTGGTTGTGTCATTGCATTACATACATACATTACTTTTGCATTTGTTTCATTTAATGCTTTTACTATGTCTTTACATATTAAATGTGGCAATATGCTTGTATAAAGACTTCCTATACTAATTATTACTAAATCAGCATCTTTAATTTTTTCAATTACTTTTGGTAATACATGTGGTTCTTCTTTATAAAAAATTTTTTCGTATTTTTTACCTGATTTTGTTATTTCTTCTTCTCCTTCAATAATTTCTCCATCTATTGCTTTTCCCATTAAAGTTAGATTATCTTCTGATAATGGTAATACTGTATGCTTTACTTGTAATAATTCGCTTAACCTTTGTATACTTGTTTGCATACTTCCTGTTGTTTTTAAATATGCTATTAATATTAGGTTTCCAATTGCGTGATTGTTTAAATCACTATATGTACATAGTCTATATTCCATTACTTTTTTTACTTCATCTGGTAGTGTTGATAAATTACTTAATACTTTTCTAATATCTCCCATTGCGGGTACTGTGAATTCTTTTCTTAATGTTCCTGTACTATGTCCATTATCTGATACTGTTATTACAGCTGTTATATCTAATGGTAAATCTTTTAGACACATTAGTATTCTTGAAGAACCTGTTCCTCCCCCTAATATTACAACCTTTTTCTTATCCATACACTCAATTCCTTTCTGTTTTGATATTCATCCCTTTTGTGTTTTCTAACTGTATTATGAATATTTTTCTAAATATTCTTGCAATTCTTTTAGCGAATTAAATTCTAAAATTCCTTTTATTTTTAATTCTTTGTCTGAATTCTTTCCATTTTTTCTTTTTATTCTAAAAATTTGTTTAGCATTTTGATGATAAAGCCCTTCTATATCTCTAATACTGTCATCTATAAATATTCCATTTTTATAATCTATATCTAATGTGTATTTTAGCTGTTCAGCATATATGATTTCATCAAAAAAATTGTATAATTTAGAAGCTTTTAGCTTTTCTTTTTGAAATTCTTTTTCTCCCCATGTTATTATATATAGTTTATGCTTTTTAGATTTTAAATAATTTAAGAATTCCACTGAATCATCATATACAAATTCTTCACATCTACTATATAGCTTATCCAACGGATTTAAGAAATTTTCTATTGGTATATTTTTTGATATACTTAAATTTGTAAAAAATTCTTTTATATTTAATAACTTTTGGCTATTATTTTTAGTTTCTTGTGTTAAGCCTAAATAAGTTTTATCAAATCCATTTTGTTCTAATATCTTGTATAATTCTTCTCTAAATGCATGTGTATCAAATAAAGTATAATCAAAATCTAAATAATAGTTCAATTCGCTTTTTCCCTTCTCTTTATTGATATTCTTGTATTACATCTCTATAGCTTGTAATTAGCTTTGCTCCTTGTTTTATCAATTCATTTGTTCCAGCTGAATTTTTTGAATCTATGTTTCCTGGCACAACAAATACATCTCTTCCTTGTTCTAGTGCAAAATCTACAGTAATTAATGTACCGCTTTTTTCTTTTGCTTCTACAACAATTATTCCTTTTGAGAGCCCACTTACTATTCTGTTTCTTTCTGGGAAATTTTGTTTTTGTGGTTTTTCTCCTAATGGATATTCTGAAATTATTGCTCCTCCTGTTTTTAGGATTTCTTTAGCTAATGTAATATTTTCTGATGGATATATTGTATCTAATCCATTTCCTAATACTGCTATTGTTTTTCCACCTGCTATAATTGTTCCTTTATGAGCAATTGCATCAATTCCTTTTGCTAAACCACTTACTATATTAACTTCTTGTTTTGATATATTATATGCTAATTTTTGAGCGACGTTCTTTCCATATTGTGTGCAATTTCTACATCCTATTATTGCTATAGAACAACTATTTAAAATTTCTATATTTCCTCTTATATATAAACTTACTGGAGGATCATATATAGTTTTCAATATTTCAGGATATCTTTGGTCTTGTATAGAAATAATTTCTATATTATTTTTTACCATATACCCTATATATTTGTCAATATTATAAATATTTTTGAATTTTAAAATCATTTTCGCACAATTTATTCCAATACCTTTAATATTTATTAATTCTTCTTCTGTCGCATTATATAAATTTTCTATTGTTTTAAAGTATTGTAATAGATTGTTTTTTCTCTTTGCCCCTAATCCTTTTATTAAAGATAACCATACCCAATATCTTTTTTGGTTTTCTTCTATATTAGTTGCTCCTTTCTAGTATTGTTTTTTGCTGCTTTTATTACATTATTTATTAACATTGCAATAGTCATCGGTCCAACTCCTCCTGGTACTGGGGTTATGTAGCTAGCCTTTTTTTCTACATTTTCAAAGTCTATGTCTCCTACTACTTTTCCTTCTTTTGTTCTATTTATTCCAACATCTATAACTATTGCATCATCTTTTACCATATCTGCAGTTATAAAGTTTGGCTTTCCAATGGCAGAAACCAGAACATCAGCTTCTATAGTATGTTTTTCTAAATTTTTAGTTTTTGAATGACATATTGTTACTGTTGCGTTTTTATTTAAAATACATTGTATTAGTGGTTTTCCCACTATATTGCTCCTACCTATTATCACAGCATGTTTTCCAGATAAATCTATATTATATTCTTCAAATATTTTCATTATCCCATATGGTGTGCATGATACAAATGTATCTTTGTTTAATGCTAATTTTCCTACATTTACTGGATTAAATCCATCTACATCTTTGCTCGGAGATATTTTTTCAAAAGCTCTATTTATGTCTAAATTTTTTGGGATTGGACTTTGCAATAATATCCCATGTATATTCTCATTTTGATTTAATTCTTCAATTAAATTTTCTAACTCTTGTTGTGAAATCTTTTCATCTAATAAAAATTCTTCGAATTCGATTCCTACTTCTTCACATGCTTTACTTTTATTTTTCACATATATCTTTGAAGCATTATCATTTCCTACCATTATTACTGCAAGTTTTGGTTTTATGCCACCTTGTTTTAATTTGTCGCATTCAATTTTTAAATTATGTCTTATTTTTTTTGACAATTGTTTTCCATCCATTAGTATAGCCATTTTTATATTTTCTCCTTCCTTATATATAAATTAATTTGTTAATTTATATTCTATATCTTCCATATATGGGAAAATTTCTTTGACTCTTTTTAAAGTCAGCATTGACATTTTAGGCTGTGGGTTTTTACTATCATTTGATAATAATTTTTGTGTATAACAATTTTTTGCTGTTTTAAATAATACGTATCTGTTTCGTACATATGTGTAATATATTTCATATCCATTTTGCAAATCTACCCACATTTTTTCAAAAGTATAGTTTTCCATATCTTTCCTTCCATCTTTTATATTTATTTTATAAGTTCAATAAATTCTTGTTCTGAAAGTATTTTTATTCCTAATTCATTAGCTTTTGCTAATTTACTTCCTGCTTCTTCACCAGCTAAAACAAAGCTTGTCTTCTTTGAGACAGAACTTGATACTTTGCCTTCAAATTTTTCTATTATGTTTTGTGCTTCTTCACGTGTGAAATTATTTAATGTTCCTGTTAGTACAAATGTTTTTCCTACAAATCTTTGATCTGTTTCTTCATCATTTTCTTCTTGCTTTGTATTTACTCCTACTTTTACTAACCTTTGTATTAAATCTTTAGTTTGTTCTTGAGCAAAAAAGTCTATTATACTGTTTGCTACTACTTCTCCTATATCATTAGTTTCACTTAAACTTTCAAATGAAGCATTTGCAAGTTTGTCTATTGTTTTATATTTTCGTGCTAATACTTTAGCAGCTTTAGTTCCTACATGTCTTATTCCCAATGCTGTTATTAACCTATATAATTCATTTTGCTTACTTTTATTTATGCTATTTATTAAGTTTTGTGCGAATTTAGTTCCATTCTTTTTTAATGATGCTATTTGTTCAAATGTTAAATCATATATATCGGCTATATTTTCAATTAATTTTTTTTCCTGCAATTGTGATATTATATTTTCTCCAAGTCCGTCTATATTCATTGCTTCTCTAGATGCAAAGTGAACTAAATTTCTAAATAATTTTGCTGGACATTCTATACCTGTACATCTGGTTGCTGCTTCTCCTTCTTCTCTTACAGCTTTTGCTCCACATACTGGGCATATTTTAGGCATATTAAATATCTTTTCTTTTCCTGTTCTTTTTTCTTTTTTGCAAGATACAATTTCAGGAATTACATCTCCTGCCTTTTGTAAAATCACAGTATCTCCTATTCTTAAGTCTTTTTCTTTTATGAAGTCTTCATTATGGAGTGTTGTTTTTGATATTTTTGAACCTGCAACTATTACTGGCTCTAAAATTGCCATTGGTGTTATTACACCTGTCCTTCCAACTTGACATATTATGTCTTTTAAAATTGTTTCCTTTTGCTCTGGTGGATATTTGTAAGCTATTGCCCATTTTGGAACTTTAGAAGTTGTCCCTAAAATTTCTCTAAAAGCTAAATTATCAACTTTTACAACAGCCCCATCTATTCCAAATGTTAATTTTTCTCTATCCTTTCCTATTTTTTCTATTGCTTTAATTACTTCATCTTTTGTTTTACAATATATTCTAACTGGGTTTACATTAAATCCTTGTTTTAGTAAATATTCTAGTTCTTCATAATGCGAGTTAAAATGTTTTCCATCTATTTTTTGTACATTAAAAACATATATATCTAATGGTCTTTGTCTTGTTATATTACTGTCTAATTGTCTTAATGATCCTGCTGCTGCATTTCTAGCATTAGCAAACAACTCCTCCTCGTTTTCTTCGCGCTCTTGATTCATTTTTTCAAATTCTTTTTTAGCTATAAATACTTCTCCTCTAACTGTAATATCAATTTTATCTTTTATTTCCTTCGGAATTGTTTTTATAGTTTTTAAATTTTCCGTTACATCTTCACCAACTAATCCGTTTCCTCTTGTAGCTCCTCTTACAAATTTTCCTTCTCTATATTCCAATGCAGATGATAAGCCATCTATCTTGGTTTCTACTACATAATTTACTTCTGAAATATTATTTTCTAGTGCTTGTTTTTCAATTCTATTTAAAAATTCTCTTACTTCATCAAAACTAAAAACATCTTGTAAACTTTGAAGTGGTACTTCATGTTCAACTTTTTTAAAGCCTTCTTTTACTTTTCCTCCAACTTTTTGTGTAAGCGAATCTGATGAACTAAATTCTGGATATTGTTTTTCTAGGTTTCTAAGTTCTACCATTAACATATCATATTCAAAATCTGATATTTCTGGGCTATCTTGATTATAATATTTATCAGCATGATATTCTAGTGTTTTTCGCAATTCTTCTATTCTTTTTTTAGCTTTTTGTTTATCCACTTTTCTTTTCTCCTCTTTGTATAAATATTAAATGTCGCTAATTAGGATTTTTCCCTAAATAGCGACACTTTTGTAACCTTTAGTTTTACGAATCCAAATCACATTTTGCTAATATAATCAATCTAAAATTTCCATCGTCTGTACAAGTTTGTAATGATATTTCACGTGCTCCATTTGTATTTCTAGTTATAAAGCTTACATCTTCTGTAGTTGTCTCAAATTTATCGTATATTGTGTATGTTAATCTTTGTCCACTTAAATCTGTTATATAAATTTTATCCCCTACTGATAATTTTTTATTATTTGCAAATAGACGCCCATTTCTATAATTATGCCCTATAATTAAAATGTTTCCTGGTTCATTTGGATTAACCCCATATAATTTTGCAACAGATTTTTCTATTGCTGCTGGACTTGCATCTTTAAGTATTGGATATGCAAGATTTATTTTTGGTATTTCTATAGTTCCAATTACAGCAAATCCTTGAAATGTTTGTCCTGTTGAAGAACCAGAACCACTTGGAGTGTTCTCTACCTGATTTAAAGGATCATCTCCACTTATATTATTGGAATTATTTGCTGTATTATTAACATCATTATTAGCTCCATTGATAAATGAATTTACAAATTCATTTGCCTCTTTTGTTGAAGTAAATTGTTTATAAACTGTATATCCACCAAATGCTAAAAATCCAATAATTGCAATTATTACTATTATTAATAATATTGTTAAAAAATTACTATATCTATTCATTTTTATTCCTCCTTTTAGTATCTCTCTATACTATCTTTTCTCCTAATTTAGTTCCTGCTAGTATGTGAAAATGCAAATGCATTACTTCTTGTCCGCCATTTTCGCCTGAATTTACTATCACTCTAAATCCTTGTTCTTTAAAACCTTTTTCTTTTGCTATTTTATTTATTACTGAATATATTTTTCCTATTAGTTGTTCATCTTGTTTTTCCATATGAGCTATACAATCAATATGCTTTTTAGGTATTACAAGTATATGAATTGGTGCAGCAGGGTTTATATCATAAAATGCTAATATTTCATTGTCTTCATATACTTTATTTGTTGGTACTTCACCTTTTATTATTTTACAAAATATACAATCTTCCATTTTAAATTTATGTTAGTCTAATACTAACTTTTTCTCCTTTCATAATTTTTTTATTAATATAGCTTTTATTCTTCTTATTCCAGATGAACTTGATTCTTCTTTTTTTATTTTAAATGTTCCCATTCCTCCAGTATGAGTTACATGAGGTCCTCCACATATTTCCTTACTAAAATCTCCTATTGTATATACTTTTACTTTGTCCCCATATTTTTCAGTAAATAATCCTATTGCACCAGAAGCTTTTGCTTCATCATAACTCATTTCTTCACATATCACAGGTAAATCCCTCTTTATTTGTTCATTTACAAGATCTTCTACTTGTTTTATTTCTTCAGGAGTCATCTTTTGAGGATGTGTAAAATCAAATCTTAATCTTTCTTCTGTAATATTTGATCCACTTTGCTTTACATGCTCACCTAAAACTATTTTTAGTGCTTTATGCAAAAGATGTGTCGCTGTATGATAACTTATTGTTTTTTCGTTCTGGTCTGCTAATCCTCCTTTAAATTTGTGTTCTGCTCCTTTTCTTGATAATTCTTGGTGCTTTTTAAACATTTGGTTAAATTCGTCCTTATTTATTTTCAACCCATTTTCTTTTGCTAAATCTTCGGTAACTTCAGGTGGAAAGCCATATGTGTCATATAATCTAAATACAATTTTTCCGTCTAATGTATTTTCACCTGTTTCTTTTAGTTTTTTTATTTCTTTTACAAATTCTTTTTCACCATGTTCTAGTGTTTTTTCAAATTTGTTTTTTTCTTCCATAATTACATTTTTTATAATGTTTTTATTTTTTTCTAATTCTGGATACATTTCTTTTAATGTCTCTATATCTAAATCTATTAATTCTTCTAAAGTATCTAGTGATATTTGTAGTTTATTCAAGTGTCTAATCATTCTACGAATTAATCTTCTTAATACATATCCTCTATCTATGTTACTAGGTCTTCCTCCATCAGATATTATCATTATACTTGATCTCAAGTGTTCGGCTACTATTCTTCTACTATTTATGTTATCTATATTTTGCAATTGTTCCAATTTGTTCATTATAGGTGCAAATAGTTCAATTTCAAATGGTGTTTGTTTTCCTTGTAAAAGCATTGCCATTCTTTCTAGACCTAGACCTGTATCAACATTTTTTTGTTTTAATTTTGTGTATTTACCATCTTTTTCTTTATAAAATTCCATAAAAACATTATTCCATATTTCTACATATTTACCACATGAACATGATGGTTCACATTTTTCTGAACATTTAGGTTTTCCTGTATCATAATACATTTCCGTATCAGGTCCACATGGTCCTTCCTCGCCAGCTATCCACCAGTTATCTTCTTTTCCATAATAATATATTCTTTCTTCTGGAATTCCTACTTTTTTCCATAGTTTAGCTGTTTCTTCATCTCTTGGGCAATTTTCATCTCCAGCAAAGCATGTTACTGATAATTTTTCTACTGGTATTTGTAATTCTTTTGTTAGGAATTCAAAACTCATTTTTATAGATTCTTCTTTAAAATAATCTCCTAATGACCAATTTCCTAGCATTTCAAAATATGTTAAATGTCTATTATCTCCAACTTCATCAATATCATTTGTTCGTATGCATTTTTGATAATTTGTAAGTCTATTTCCTGCTGGGTGTTTTTCTCCTAATAAATATGGTACTAAAGGTTGCATTCCTGCTGTATTAAATAAAACTGAAGGATCATTTTCTGGTATTAATGGTGCTGATGGTATTATAACATGTCCACATCTTTTGAAATAATTTAAGTATTTATTTCTTATTTCTATTGCTTTCATTACTAATTTTATTCCCTTCTGTTATTATATTTTTGATTGATGATACTATTTAAATTATACTTTAATTAGCCTAAAAAATCAATAAAATCTATATATTTTTTGTAAAAGAATTTAGATTTTTCTGCTACTTTTGTATTATATTTATTTTTTATACCATGTGCTTATTTTGCTAAAAATGTTATACCAATTTGCTGTTATACTTCCAGATAAATTTTTATTGTAAGCTACTAATTCGTAGCTATTGTATAAGCTTATATATGGAACATCATTCATATAAATTTCATATATTCTTTTATATTTTTCTTTTAATAATTCATTATCAGTTATGTTTTTTACATCATTTAATATACTGCACATTTCTTCATTATTATAGTTTGATAAATTTCCATCTCCGAAATATGTTGTTAAATCTGGACTTGTTCCTATATATGTACCACATAAAATCATATCATAATTTTTATTATTTTTATAATTTTGATATTGATTTTCATTTGCCTTTATTATTGTTATTTTTATTCCTATTGATTCCAATTGTTGTTTTATTAGTTCTGCAACTTTAACTTTGATACTGTCACTTTCTTTGACAACTAGCTTAAAATTTAGTCTTCTTGTATAATAGTCTATATATTTTTGCCAATAATTATATTTATATTCCCAACCATTATCTTTTAATATTTGCTGTGCTTTTTGTGCATCATAATTATTTTCTTTACTGCCTTGATATAACCAATTATTATAAGTTAATGGGAAATTAGATAATTTATATTTTCCATTAAATATATTTGATATAATTGAATTTTTATCTATTGCATAAGAAATAGCTTGTCTTACTTCTTGGTTCGATAATACTGCGTTTTGTGTATTTAGGACTAAATAATCATATTCTCTTCCTATTTCTTCTACTTTATTATATCCTATTGTTCCTATATAATCTTCTATATTAATATTTGTAGTATTTATTAGATCTATTTTTCCAAGTTTAAAATCATTATATATTTCTCCCGTATTTGAATATAGAGCTATTTTTATATTTTTTAATGTTACATCTTCTTTAGATTTATTCCAATAATTTTCATTTTTTTCTAGTAAAATTTGTGAATTTTCTATTGATTTTATTACATATTTTCCCGTTCCTATTGGTGTTTTAGTTTTTTCTGAATGTTGAAAATCTTCATCTCCATAATAATTTTTGCTCATTATTGGGAAATTTAAATTATATTCGAAAAATGGTACTTCTCTATTTAATGTTATTTTTATTCTATAATTATCTATTATTTCTGCTTGTATTACATATTGAACATTATAAACATATATGGTTTTTTCATTTAATGCTTTTAATTGGTCAATAGTATATAATACATCTTGTGATGTTACATTTTCTCCATTTGACCATTTTATATTTTCTTTTAATTTTATAATATATGTTGTTTCTGAAGTTTTTGCCCATTCTTCTGCCAGAACTCCTTCTAATTCATAGCTTTCATTTATCGAAATTAATGGTTCATATATTAGTTTCGATATATCTTGTACATATTTATTTTTGCTTATAATTGGATTTATTGTATCAAATTCTACAATTCCTAAGTTTATTGTTTGTTCAACATTATTGTTTTTTTCTTCATTTACTTCTGTAGTGTTTTCCTGATTTATTTCTTTATTACTTTTGTTTATTTTATACGTTACAAATATGGCCACTGCTATTATAAAAATAAAAAATATGTATTTTAGAATATTATTTTTCATTTTTTTATATCATTCCTTCCTTATTCTGCTATTACTTGATTTTACCTTTTAATTTTATCAAACAGATAGATAAAAATCAATTTTTTAGACCATAATTTTCCTGTTATATAAAAAAAAGGAGTCCTTCAGGAGAAATTACTGAAAAATATTAATGAACATTTTCAGTTTTCTCCTTTTAGATTCCATTTTTATAGTCATTTTATTACTATAATGATTAATCATTAGTTACTTTTATCATTTACCATATATTTTATTATTTTCTTGATTCTACAATCAATTTTATTCCTGTTCTATCTTCTCCTTCCACTTCTACTTCTGCAAAGGCTGGGATACATACTAAGTCTACTCCGGCTGGTGCTACAAATCCTCTTGCTATTGCTACTGCCTTAACTGCTTGATTTAGAGCTCCCGCTCCGATTGCTTGCATTTCTGCTCTTTGTGATTCTTTTACCATACCTGCAATAGCTCCTGCTACTGAGTTTGGGTTTGATTTTGATGAAATTTTTAGAATTTCCATTTTCATTTGCCTCCTAATTTTATTTTTTGTTGCAACTTTTTACAAGTTGTATTTTACATTATTTGGAAATATTTGTCTAGTGTTTTTAATATTTTTTTTGTTTTTTTATCGCAACTTTCATTTTTTTTCGACTTTCGGCTCATTTATCAACTTATAACATATTTTTTAGAAATTTTCTAATATTGTATTGTTTTTATTTTTAATACTTTATTCGTATTATCATCAATTTCGAAAATTACTCCATTTAATATACAATTTCCCTCTGCTAATTTATATTTTTCCGGAAGAGTTGTTTCTAATCTTTTAATTGATGCTTCAATATCCATTCCTATAACAGAATGCTCTGGTCCTGTCATACCTATATCTGTAATATATGCTGTGCCTTTTGGTAATATTTTAGCGTCAGCTGTCTGCACATGTGTGTGTGTTCCAAATAACCCAGTAATTTTTCCATCTAAAAAGTATCCTAATGCAATTTTTTCTGCAGTTGCTTCTGCATGAAAATCTACCATTATTATATCAGCTTTAGTTCTTAAGTTATCTACTAATTCATTTACTAGTTTAAATGGATTTTCTGACAAGATATTTATATCTACCCTTCCTATTAGATTTATTACTGCTATATTTTTTTCACCAATTTTGAAAATAGCATATCCTTTTCCAGGAAGTCCTTTTGTGTAATTTGCTGGCCTTATTATTCTTGAATCATTTATAAATTTAAATATATCTTTCTTTGCCCATGTATGATTTCCCATTGTAACTACATCTGTTCCACAAGATAATATATCTTTATAGTTTTTTTCTGTTATTCCCATTCCATTAGCTGCATTTTCTCCGTTTGTTATTACAAAATTTATATTTTCTTCTCTTTTTATTTGTGGTAACATTAATTTTAATTTCTGTACTCCACTTTCTCCTACAATATCTCCTATTGCTAATATTTTCATTTATTATCATTCCTTATTTATGTATTTAGGTTTTTGTACTCCTATAAACTTTTTTCTTAAATTTTATAATATTATAAAACAATACTTTTATTATTACAAGAAAAAAGTTGTGATTTCTCACAACTTTTTAATTTTATTTTGCATATTCTATTGCACGTGTCTCTCTGACTATGTTTACTTTTATTTGCCCAGGATATTCCATCTCTTCCTCAACTTTTTTAGCAATATCTCTAGCTAGTATTGTCATTTGATCATCATTTATTCTTTCTGGTTTTACTATTACTCTCACTTCACGGCCTGCTTGAATTGCAAATGATTTTTCAACTCCTTCAAATGAATCTGCAATACCTTCTAGATTTTCTAGTCTTTTTATGTAAGCTTCTAGTGTTTCTCTTCTTGCTCCAGGTCTTGATGCTGATATTGCATCTGCTGCTTGAACTAATACTGCTTCTAATGTTTGTGGTTCAACATCTCCATGATGTGCTTCTACTGCATTTATTATTAAAGGATTTTCTTTGTATTTCTTTAATACATCTACTCCAATTTCAACATGAGTCCCTTCCATATCATGATCTAATGCTTTTCCTATATCATGTAACAATCCTGCTCTACGTGCACGTTTTGCATCTAATCCTAATTCTTCTGCCATTATTCTTGCTAAATTCGAAACTTCAATTGAATGGTTTAATACATTTTGTCCATAACTTGTTCTATATTTTAGTTTTCCTAATAGGTTTATTAAATCTGGATTTAATCCATTTACTCCTGTTTCTAATGTTGCTCTTTCTCCTTCTGCTTTTATTGTTGCTGAAACCTCTTCTTTAGCTTTTTCAACCATTTCTTCAATTTTTGCTGGATGTATTCTTCCATCTTCTATTAATTTTTCTAAAGCTATTTTAGCTACTTCTCTCCTTAATGGATCAAATCCTGAAATTATTACTGCTTCCGGCGTATCATCAATTATTAAGTCAATTCCTGTTAGGGTTTCTAGTGCTTTAATATTTCTACCTTCTCTTCCTATTATTCTTCCTTTCATGTCATCATTTGGTAGAGATACTATTGATACTGTAGTTTCTGATGTGTGATCAGCAGCACATTTTTGGATTGCATAGCTTAATATTTCCTTTGCATTTTTTGTAGATTGTTCTTTAGCTTTTTGGTCTAATTCTCTTATGATAGCTGCTTTTTCAGCTGTAATTTGCTTTTCAATTTCCTTTAATAAATAATTTTTTGCTTCTTCTCTTGTTAGTCCTGCAATTTTTTGAAGTGATTGTATTTGTTGTTCATAAACTGCTTCTAAATCTTTTTTTCGCTCTTCTAACATTTGATATTCTTGTTCTAAATTTTTTTCTTTTTTTTCAAAATTGTCTGAACGTTTTTCTAAATTTTCTTCCTTTTGAATAAGTCTAGTTTCTTGTCTTTGTATTTCGCCTCTTCTTTCCTTAATCTCTTTATCTAATTCTTCTTTATCTTTTATGATTTCCTCTTTAGCTTTAAAAATTTCTTCTCTTTTTAGATTTTCTGCTTCTATTTTAGCTAAATCAACTAATCGTTTTGCTTCTTGTTCTGCTCCTTGAATTTTAGATTCTGCAATTTTTTTTCTTAATATGATTCCTATTAAAGCTCCAATTATTAATGAGATTAAGATAGCGGCTACCATGATTAAATTATCCATAATCATACACCTCTTTCTTTTATTTAATTTTCAATGTTCGAATAAATATATATTTTAATTTCTTATTTTTAATATATTTTTCAACCTATTATATTTTACATTTATTATTGATAACTGTCAAGTGGTTTATGATTTTCTATTTTTATTTTTTATTTATGTAACATATGAATCTAGTATTCAGACAATTGTTCACTCATTTTTCTCCATTCTTCCATATTTATTTCTATTTCTTTATTTATATCTTTTATTTCATTCTGCAATTCAGATAATTTCTCATAATTTGTATATATTTCTTGTTTTAAAAGTTCTTTATTTAAATTGCTTAACTTTTCTTCTAGTTTTTCTATTATATTTTCTATTGTTTTTATTTTAGTCCTTATTTTATTTTGTTCTTTTTTATTAAAGTATTCATTATTTAAGTTTGCTTTATGTGTTTTTATGTTTTTTTGAATATCTTGCTTATTATTTTTTTCTTCGTATTCCTCATATGTTCCATCAAAGTATTTTGTTTCATTTTTATTAAATATTAACAAACTATCTGCTATTTTATTTATGAAAAATCTATCATGAGATACAAATATGATTGTTCCTTTATATTCTTTTAAAAGCAATTCTAAACTTTCTTTTCCTACTAAATCCATATGATTTGTTGGTTCATCTAATATCAACAAGTTGGGATCTTTTTTTAATATTTTACATAATTCAAGCCTAACTTTTTCCCCTCCTGATAGAACATTTATTGTTTTTAAAACATCATCTCCATAAAACATAAAAGATGCTAATGCATTTCTTTTTTCTGTAGTTGTTAATTCTGGATATTCATTACTAAAATTTTGTATTACAGTTTCATTAGAATCTAATAATGCCATTTGCTGGTCAAAATATCCTATTTTAACATTAGTCCCAAATTTAAATTCTCCTCCTAATTTGTTTATTTTATTAACTAATGTTTTTAATAATGTTGATTTTCCTACTCCATTTTCTCCAATTATTCCTAGTTTTTGCCCTTTATATAAATTGAACGTTACTTCTTGTATTGGATTTATATAACCAATTTTCAAGTTTTTTACGGTTAAAACATTCATACCACTTTCTTTTTGTATTTTAAAGTTGGTTTTAAATGTTGTTAAATCATATTTATTAGGCTGTTTTATTTTTACCATATGTTCTATTTGTTTTAACTTTGATAATGCCATTTTAGCTTTAGTAGGCTTATATCTAAATCTATCTGCAATATCTGTAAGTCTTTTTATTTCCTTTTGTTGATATTCATAATCTTTTAATTGCTTTTCATAATTTTCTCTTTTTTGCCTTTCAAATTCTGTATAATTTCCTATATATTTTGTTATTGCTCCATATTCAATTTCATATATTTTGCTTACTATTTTATCTAAAAACATTCTGTCATGTGAAACAATAACAACTGCTTTGGGATAATTTTTTAGATAGGATTCTAGCCATTCAATTGTTGTTATATCTAGATGATTAGTTGGCTCATCTAATAATAAAATGTCTGGTTTGCTTAATAGTAATTTTATAAATGCTATTTTTGTTTTTTGCCCACCAGAAAATTCATTTAGCTTTTTTTTCTTGTCTTTTTCTTTAAAACCGAATTTACTTATTGCTGTTTCATATTCTTTTTTGTAAGTATAACCTCCTAAATTTTCATAAGTTTCTAATGTTTTTGAATATTGTATTGCAAGTTCATCAGATGTATTACTTTGCATCTTTTCTAATAATATTTCTATTTTTTGTTCTAATTCTACTAAAGGCTTATATACTTTTAAAATTTCTTGTAACATTGTAATACTATCATCTTTAAATTCTACTTGTTTCAAATATCCTATTTCTGGTTTTCCCTCTTTAATTATGTTTAATTTTTCTTTTCCTATTCCTTCAATTAATATTTCATTATTTATAATTGCTTTTAATAGTGTTGTTTTTCCTACTCCATTTCTTCCTATTATTGCAATTTTTTCTTTTTCTTTTATTTCTATATTTATTTCTTCTAGTATTGTTTCTCCACCAAGTTCTATTGCTCCATTTGTTATTTTATATTTCATTTTTGTCTCCATATTTTTTAATTTTATAATAATTTCGTTATTTTCTTTTTTATATATTAAAGGGGGCTCTGCAAAAAAACACAGAGCCCCACTTGGTTGCTTAACTTATACTTAAAACTTTTCTTTTTTTTGGATCATATTTGATTTCAAATGTCATCATACTACCTGTTTGATAAACATAAGTCTCTATATCATTCTCTCTTGCTTCTCTCCCGAATTCTGCATTTAGCCGGACGAACGCATTTTGATCAATTTCATCATCCGTTCTTCCTAACCTCCATTTCAAAGCATCTGTTACTGGATCTGGAATTTTAGCAACCATAATAGAGTTTCCTCCTTACTAAATCTATAATAGTTTCATTATAGCTAAAATTATGTGATAAGTCAAGCATTAGCTTTATATTCTTTACTTTTATTACCTAAATTTTAATGCTATAAACTTACTCTATTTTTCTATTCTTATAACTTTTGTTGCTACTTTTTCTATGAAAATTTCATCGTGTTCTACGAAAATCAGTGTGGGGTTATACTTTAAAATTGCATCTTCTATTTGTATTCTTGTTAATATATCTATATAATTTAATGGTTCATCCCATATATAAATATTTGCCTGTTCTGATATGCTTTTTGCAACTAAAATTTTCTTTTTTTGACCTTCACTCATATTTAGCATATCCGTATCAAAATCTGTTTTTAAAAAACCCATTTTAATTAACATTGCTTTAAATATACTTTCATCTATTTTATTGTCTTGTACAAATTTTTTTACATTTCCTTTTAAATATTCTGTATTTTGTGATATATAAGATATTTTTAAATCATTTGCTATTTTTAATTCTCCATTATGTTGAATTCTTTCTCCAATAATCAATTTTAATATGCTTGATTTTCCTATCCCATTTTTTCCGACTATTGCAACTCTATCTCCATTTTTTACTTCAAATGAAACTTTTGAAAATATTGTTTTGCCATCATATTTTATCTGTAAATTATTGGCTGTAATTAATTCGTTTTTTCTACTTTCTATTGGGATTATTTTCAAATCATCATTTTTGTCTATATTTTTTAACAAATTGTTTTTTTCATCTATTGCTTTTTGGATTCTTTGTTCCATTACTTTTGATCTTTTCATCATTTTAGCAGATTTATGCCCTATATAACCTCTATCTATGGTAGATTCTGAATTTTTAGTCTTATATTTTGACTTCTCAACTTCATTTGACCATTTTGCAGTATTTCTAGAGGCATTTTCCAATCTGTTTATATCTTTTTGTAATTTTTCATTTTGTATTAATTCATAATTATCTTTTTTGTCTTTATTTTCTTTCCATGATGAAAAATTTCCTTTGCAAATTTCAATATTAGTATTATTTATAGAAATAATATGATCCACCACTCTATCTAAAAAATCTCTATCATGTGATACTAATATAAATCCTTTTTTCTTTTCTAAATAATTAACCAAATTATCTTTTGTATCAGAATCTAAATGATTTGTAGGTTCATCTATAAGTAAGAAATTATTTCCTTTTAAAAATAAACCTATTAAAAGTATTTTTACTTGTTCCCCTCCACTTAATAAATTAAAATTTCTATAAAGAATTTCTGTGTCTGTATTTAGTAAATTCAATTCTTTAATGATTTCCCAATCTTGTACATTTGGAGCAATTTCATAAACTACTTCTATTGCCATTACATCTTTATTACTTATTTCAAATGGAAAATAGTCAATCTCTATACTTTTTAAAATTTTCCCTTTATATTCAAATTTTCCTTGTAGTAATTTTAAAAATGTAGTTTTTCCCTTACCGTTTCTTCCTATTAGTCCTAATTTCCAATCTGTGTCTATGTTAAATGACACAGATTGGAATATATTGTTTGAACTTCCATCATATCCAAAAGTTAAATTATTTACACTTATTAAAGACATTATCCCTCCATATAACTTACTTTTTTATAAAATAATATCATAAAGTATAAAAATATTCCATATTTTTTTATATTCTTATTCCTCTAATATTTTATCTGCTTCAGCTTCAGTTAGATAACCATTTTTTATCATTTTATCTATTACTTGTTTTTGCCTTTGCTTTGCAAGTTCCATATTTTTAGTTGGTGAATATACGGAAGGAGCATTTGGAATTCCTGCAAGCATTATACATTCGCCGTTAGTCATTTCACTTATCTCTTTATTGAAATATCCGTTTGCAAGCATCTTTAACTGTATAATATCCATCTCCAAAATATATACTATTTACATAGAGTTCAAATATTTCTTCTTTTGAATAATTTTCTTCTATTTTCCAAGCCATAAATACTTCTGCTATTTTTCTTTCTATCTTTTTTTCCTGCGTAAAATACATATTTTTAGCTAGTTGTTGTGTTATAGTGCTACCTCCTTCTACATATTGCATTGCTTTTATATCATTAATAAAAGCTCTACCTATTGCAATTATATCTATTCCGCTATGATTATAAAATCTTTTATCTTCTACACTTATAACAGCATTTATATATATTTGTGGTAATTCTGAAAATTTTGTATAGTTTTCTTTCTGTTTTATTATTGCAACTTTTTCTGTAAGAGGCGTACTATTTATCGCCTCTTTATACATATTATATCCATTATCTATAAATAACAATGATATACTTATTACAATTAACACTAGAAAAAATATTATTTTTAAAAATTTTTTCATATTTACCATCTCATTTCTTTTTACTTATACTTTTCTTCTATATTTTAACTACCTTATTCCTCTTCTTTAATAATGTTCTTACTTCCTAAATATGTTGCAAAGAAATATAATCCATAAACTACACCTATTATTATTGCTGTTGCTATTACAGATGGTAATAATTCTTCTGGTGTTGCCAAAACTGACATTACTGTTAGAGCAAATTTAATTCCAAATATTGAGTGTATTATTGCTACAATTAATGGTAACATGAAAAATATTGCTATTTGCCTAAATAATGCTTGATTTATCATCTTTTCATCACAACCAATTTTTCTTAATATTGTATATCTTTGTTTATTATCAGAGCTTTCTGTTAATTGTTTTAATGCTAAAATTGCTGCACTTGCAATTAAGAATATTATTCCTAAATAAATTGCTATAAATATTACTATAGTTGCTAATCCCTTACTTGCTTCTATAATAGTAATTTTAGTCATTCCGTCTAATTCAATACCTTTTGCTGATAGATTTTTGTTTAATTGGCTATTATTTTCATCAGCAAATTCCTTTTCTATGCTTTGCTTTTCTTCTTCTGTCTCTGCGTTATAATTTGCTACTAAAAATTGTTGCTCTTTCCACTCTTCATCTAGTTCAAGACTATCTGGGACTAAAATAATTCCTGTATTTGTATGACTTGTAGACATATTGATAAATCCACTCTTACATTCTTCATATTTAGAAATATATTCCTTTCCTTTAATGTCTATTTTTCTACTTTCTTTTAGTGCTTCATTTCTTAATTCTGTTTGTGTTTCGAATTCACAAAGTACAATATATTCATTCTCATTTAGGCTATATTGTTCTTGTCCATAAAGCTCTGCTATTTTATTATAATCTGATACTTTTATAATTGTTTCTAATGCATCATAAATAATCATTGGATACTGTGCTTTTGCAGTTTCATAATAATTTCCTAAACTCTTTTTTAATGTCCAATCAGGTATTGTATAAATTGAGATTTCTACTATATCCTTTAAATTATTTATATCATAACCATTTGTTTTAAGCGTTTCTAAAATAGTTACCTTTGAATCTTCTATTGCCTCTTTTGTTGGTGTTATTTCTATTCCATATTTAGTATATTTTTCTGGTAAATATGCTGTTTTTACTAAATTTAAATCTACTGGTGTCATTTCTTCTAACTGCTTATCCATAGAACTTTGTACTGATAAGCTACTAGATAAAATACTTATTGTCATAAATAACATAATACATATAACACTCATACTTATTACTGTCGTATTGATTTTATTATTTAATTGTCTTAAAACAAACATATTTGTTCCTTTTAAGTAAGTTTTTTTACTTGATTGTATAACTCTTAAAATAAATCCTGATAAAGACCAAAATACTCCTATTGTCCCTACTGTTCCCATTAAAATTGGTTTTAATAATTTATCCATTGTGGTTAATTCATTAAATCCTTCTGTTACTTGCCAATAAGCATAACCTAATATTCCGGCAAGAAATAAGAAATACTAAAACTGCGATAATAGGATTTTTCATTTTTACCTTTTCGTTTTTTCTAATAGCGGTTAATAAATTTATTAGTTTATATCTTGAAATTGTAATTGTATTAAAAATCATTACTGCTAAAAACATGATTGCAAAATATATACAAGTTTTTATACATGCATCTTTTGAAAATATAAATGTAAATTCACTCATGTCTGCTTCAAATAATTTTGCAACTAATACTGACATGAATTGTGATGCAAATATTCCTATAAATAAACCAACAGCTAAAGATAATATTCCTATTAATAAAGTTTCAAGTAAAATTATTTTTGAAATTTGTCTTTTTCCCATTCCTAAAGTCATATAAATACCAAATTCTTTTTTTCTTCTGTTTATTAAGAAATTATTAGCATATACAATCAAAAGTCCAAGTACAATAGCTATAAATACAGATATGATATTTAATATTCCTATCATTAAAGTTATCATCTTTTTTGTTGATTCTGATATTTGAAGCATTGCTTGTTGGCTATCTAAAGAGTTAAACATATAAAATATTGCAACTCCTAATACTAATGTTAAAAAATATATTCCATAGTCTTTAAAACTCTTTTTAATATTTTTTATTGATAACTTAAATAACATCGTTCAAATCACCTCCAAGAAGTGTTTGCACCTCAATTATTTTCTCAAAGAATTGCTTTCTTGTATCATTTCCTTTTATTAACTCATTAAAAATTTTTCCATCTTTAATAAAAATTATTCTATCTGCGTAACTTGCTGTAAAGGCATCATGTGTTACCATTAAAATTGTTGCTCCTAATTTTTGATTTAGATTTTCAAATGTTTCTAATAACTGTCTTGCAGATTTTGAGTCTAAAGCTCCTGTTGGTTCATCTGCTAAAACTATTTTAGGATTTGTTATAATTGCTCTTGCTGACGCTACCCTTTGCTTTTGCCCTCCAGATATTTGATATGGATATTTATTTAATATATTTAATATATCCAGCTTTTCAGAGACTTCTTTTACTCTTTTTTCTATTTCTCTTGGATTTACTTTTTGAATTGTTAGTGCTAATGCTATATTCTCATAAGATGTTAAAGTATCTAATAAATTAAAATCTTGAAATATAAAACCTAGTTCTTCTCTTCTGAATTTATTTAAACTATTTCCCTTTAATTTTGTAATATCTTTATTATTAATAATAATTTTTCCTGATGTTACTCTGTCTATTGTTGATATACAGTTTAGTAAAGTTGTTTTTCCTGATCCACTTGCTCCCATTATTCCTACAAATTCTTTATCAGCAACATTAAAGCTTATTCCTGATATTGCCTTAGTTAAATTTGATTTGTTTCCATAGTATTTTTCTATATCCTTTACCTCTAATATATTATTCATTATAAATTCTCCTTTCTTAATTTCTGATTATATTATAAAGGATTTTATTTTTTCTTGCCATTTTTTACTCTTACATTTTGATTACATTTTTGTAAGATTAGCTATGTAATAAAAAATAAGCCCTTTATGGACTTATTTTAAAAATTTGTATAACTGCCTTTAGGAAAAACAATTCTTATTTCTGTTCCTTTATCTTTTTCTGAATTTAGTTCAATTCCTAGTCCTAGTTTTTCGCACAATTTTTTACATAAATATAAGCCTATTCCTGTAGATTTCTGTCCGATTATTCTTCCATTTTCTCCAGTAAAACCCTTTTCAAAAACTCTTGTTATTTCCCCTTTTTTTATTCCTATTCCATTATCAACTATATATAAAATAATACTATCATTTTTTGTTTTTGTATACATTTTTATTTTTTTGTTTTCTTCTTTTGAATACTTTATTGAATTTTGTATAATTTGATTAATAATAAACATTGCCCATTTGCTATCTGTATATACTATTTCTTCTAAATCTTTTAATTCTAAACTAATTTTTTCATTTAATAACATTGTTTTATTTTTTAGTATTGCCCCATTTACTATATCTTTTAAATTTGTTTTAGTTATAATATAGTCTTTTTCTACTGCATTACTTCTGGCATAAAATAGTGCTTGTTCAGTATAATTTTCTATTTTGTCTATTTCTTCTTCTATATTTTTAGTTATTAGTGTTTTATTGTTTTCGATAATCATTTTACTTGCTGCAATAGGAATTTTTACTTCATGAATCCATAATTCTATAAATTCCTTATAATCTTCTTGTATATTTTTATAATATTTCACATTTTCAACCATTGATCTTTCTGTATCTTGGAGTATATTTTTTAAAATTTTTCCTTCAATAAAATTAGGAACTTTTATTAATTCTGCAATTAAATATTTTTCTTCTAATTCTGCCATATTAGATTTTACTTGTTCATAAAATATTTTCTTTTTCTTATATTCGATTAAGATATGTATTCCTATTATTAAAATGATGATTCCTGCTACATAAATTTTTACAATACTTCCAATGTTATATGCTAGTAATAATATTTCTATACTAGCTATTGCTAATAATATTGCTATTATTAAAAATATTTTATCTTTTATAAAATCAAAAAATTTCATTTTAATATGTACCCCTGTCCTCTTTTAGTCTCTATTTTATTATTTAATCCTATTTCTTCTAATTTTGTTCTTAATCTTTTTATATTTACATTTAATGTATTATCATCAATAAATTCTTCACTTTCCCATAAGTAATCCATTATTTCATCTCTTGATACTATTTTTCCCTTGTTTTTACTTAAATAATATAAAATACTATATTCATTTTTGGTTAAATCTATTTTTTTCTCTTCTCTTTCTATTATTCTTTCTGCAATGTTTAAAACAAAACCATTACAATCTATTTTTTCTATATTGTTGGCTATATTTTGATTTCTTTTTAATAATCCTGTTATTTTGGCAAGTAGTATTTGTATATTAAATGGTTTTGTTACATATTGATCTGCTCCATAATTTAGACTCATTAGCTCATCTATCTCATTATCTCTACTTGTTACCATTATAATTGGTACATTTGATGTTTTCCTTATTTCTTTACATACATATTCTCCATCTATATATGGCAAGTTTATATCTAATAACACTAAATCAGCATTTTCTTGCAATATATCTTGAATTGTATTATTAAATTTTTCTAATACTCTTGCATTAAATCCATTTTTATTTAAAAATGTTTCTAACTCATTTCTTAATTTTTTATCATCTTCAATAATTAAAATTTTTTGCATTTTTTCCTCCAGAATTATTATACCATAAATTTACTTCTAAAAGTTACATTATAATTATATACTATAAAATTAAATTATTCTATATTTCTATTAAATTGAATATATGTTGCCATAAAATAAATTCCATAAACTAATGTTAATATTACAATTATTATTCCCATATTTCTTATAATCTCCTCAATGGTAACTACTGATGAAACTGTTTGACTTATAAGTAAAATGGTCGGAATACCTATTAATACAGGTATTAACATTGGAATCGAAAAATAGAATAATAATTGTTTAAATATTGTTCTATTTATTTGTTTTTTATCCATTCCTAGTTTTTTTAGTAAATCATATCTATATTTATATTTTTCTGAATCGCTTAGTTGTTGTATTGCAAGTAATGTTGCTGTTGCCATTATAAATATAAGTGCTAAATAAAAAGCTAAAAAAGATATTATTGTATAATATGATCTTGATTGGCTTAATCTTAACCCTTTTGTTTGTAAACTTCCTTTTAGAATTTCTACTGTAAATTCAACTTTTTCTCCTTTAAGGATTTCTGTCATTGGTATATTTTCCTTATCTATTAATTGATATAAACCATTATAAAATTCCTCACTAGTTGTTTTTTCTGTTTGAACAACTAATTTATAAACATAACCACTATTAGTTAATTCTTTGTTTTCATTTCTTAAAACTTGATCTTCTTGTTTAATATCTTTGATTAAACTATCTGGAACTATAATTGTATAATATTGCCCATTAAATCCAACCTGCCCTATATTTTCATATTCTATTAATTTTATTTTCATATTTCTATTTGCAATTTGAATAAACTCATTTTCTTTTTTATATTCTTCAAAAGATTTCTTCAACGTTTTTAATGTATTTACAATAATTTCATTATCTTGTAATTCTAATTTATCTGCTCCTAACATTTCTCTTAATCTATTATAATCTGTTAAAGATAACACATATTGGTATGGTTCTGAACTACTATTTTCAAAGTTTGTTCCTTTAAGTGCATTTGTTATACCTGCATTATTGATGTAATAAATTCTATATTCATACATATCTTTTACTTGTGAATGTTCTCTAATATATTCTTTATATTTAGTAAAATCATTATTAGATGAACCAATCATTATTTCAAATGGATATCCCATTTCAATCTCATTATTAAGTAGATTGTTAAATAATAATGCTACATTGCCACCAATAAATATAACTGTAAACATAAGTGCTATTATTGATATTGTAATTGTCATTGTATTTATTTTTGATGTTAAATTTCTGTATAAAAACATATTGTTATTTTTATATTTTTTATTTTTATTATCTATATATGTTTTTACTAGAAAACTTGTAATTCCTTTATAAAATAAGAATATTGCAATTACTAGCATAATGATTGCGGTTAATACATTATTGGCTTTTTCATTTGCGTTAATTTTTTCTATTTCAACATTTGCAATAACTAGTGCTCCTACCATTAAAATTATTGATAAGATAAAAATTATTATATTTCCTTTTTTATTTTTAATTATGTTATTTTCATTTTTTTTATCTGCATATAATAAATCATATACCTTTGTTTTCTTTATTTTTCTTCTACAATTTAATAATACTAAAATGAATGTTATGAAGAAAAATAATGCTGTTCTTACTACAGCTTCAAAGCTAAAAGTTATTCCTATCTCATATGGTTGATTAAACAAATTCATTATAATTGAAGTTAAAATTTGATATAGGAATACACCTAAAACATTTCCAATTATAAATGCTAAAATACCAATTATTATATTTTCTAATGTAAATATATTTGCTATATATTTTTTTTCTAGTCCCAATATCTGATATGTTCCAAATTCTTTACTTCTTTTTTCAAGCATAAATTTCATTGTATAATTTATAAGCCAAGCAATTATAAATATTATAACTATACTTATTCCAGTTATATATTTAGAAAAATCTTCTAAATATGTTGAAAGCTCTGCTATATCATCTGAAATCGCAATAGAATTGAAACTAAACATTAGTGCTACTGATATAACAACTGTAATAAAATAAATTATATAGTCTTTTGCTTGTCTTTTTGCATTTCTAATAGATAATTTACCTAACATCTCTTGTATCACCTCCAAGAAGTGCTAA
>CAMMHE010000022.1 GCA_946496575.1 uncultured Clostridium sp.
TGATCCAGAAAAACAACTAAAAAAAGAAGAAAGAGAAAAAGAGTGGGATTTGGAAATGTAAGGAACAAATTTTATATGTTCCTTACATTTTCATATGCTTTAAGGCAAATTCACAAGCAGATACTACGAAACCATTAAAAGAATATTCTTTTTTATCAAGTCCTTCATTAGCTTTTTCAACAATTTCAATAATTTGAGAATTTATTTCAACGGGGAATCTAATACTTTTATAAATATTGGCTTCAGTGGATTTTTTCATAACAAACTTATCCATAAATATAACCTCTTTTCATAGTATTTTTAAATCTATTGAAATTATACTGAAAATATGGTATATAAAATATAACTGAAAAACAGTTATAAAAGGAGTGGCATATATGTGGATTGATTACTATTTTTATCTAATGATATTACCAGAAGTGGAGAGAACAAAGCAAATTATAATAATAGTATGTATTTGGATTAATATGTTTATAATTGGAATTATAGTGGGAATCGTAAAGAAAATTATTAATAATAAAAAATATTGATTTGTTGTTTTTTTTATTATTTTGTGGTATATAATAATATAGAATAAAATAAACAAAAGTAAAGGGAGATTTTAGATGAATAATAAAATTGTAAATAAACAAATACCAATGCAAAAAATAATAGATATTGCAAATTATTTAGAAGATTATAAAGAAAAATATGATGAGATTTTCAAAAAGGAAAAAGAGAAAAATAAAAATTTAGCATTTAGTGATAGAAATTTTGAATATGAAAATGGAAATGCTGAAGTAAGATATACTATAACATTTCACAATGGTCAAAGAATTACAGAATCAGACTATAATTGGTTTATAGGAAATTTGAGTAATACAAGAGCTATAAAAGAAATTGAGATATATTTAAGTGTTACATATTACACTAAAGGACAAAATGAAGATTATAATAATCAATATAATAAAGTATATGTTTCTGTGGACTTTAGAGATGCAGGAATGAATTTAAAACATTCAGATACTGAAATAAATGTAGAAACAACAAATCAAGAGAGAGAAGCTAATAATATTTATTCTACTATAATGAATACACTTGAAGATACCGAAGATAGATATAATAATACAATGAAACATAGGAAAATAAGAACACAATGTTTTACAATATCAGTGGGAATTATTTTGTCTTATATTTTATATGTTATATTAAAGATAAATATTGACCAAATACCACCAGTTTTAGCAGAGTATTTGAATAACAAATATGTTTTAGTATTTGGACAATGGTTTGTAGCTATTTTACTTGGAAATATATTTTCTTATTGGTATATAATTTCAATTTATAAACCATTATTGCCAGAGACAAAATATGCAGGTTATGATTCAACAACATACAAATCAAAATATAAGGATGATATAGAAGATTATATAGAACATTCAGAAGTACATTTTGGAAAGTTCTGGGATGCAGAAAAAAGAAGAACACAAATTGAAAAGATATATAAAGTTACTAGAATAATTGTATTAGTACAATTACTTATAAGTTTAATCTTATTTTTTGTACTAAAATAATTTTAGAAAAGAGGAAATATGAAGACTAAAGAACAAAGATATAATGAGTTATATAGTAGTGGATTAGTAGATTCAATTAAAAAGTTATTTGCTAATAGAAATGATATTAGCGAAGAATACTATGTTTTAATGGCTGATTATATAGATTCTATGAATGAAATAAAAAATGAAATGTTAATAAATCCGACAGAAATAGCGAGAAAAATGCCAGAACTTGTAAAAAGTATTCAAGATACAAATTTAAGGGGAATTTATGGAAGAACTGATGACAATAGAATACAAATGGAACAATCTCTTAGTTATGAAGATAAAAAATTATATTTTTTTCACGAACTAACACACGCTTTGCAAACTTCTAACGAAAATGGAAGAGAACAATGTGGATTTTATAATGGACATAATGGGATGTTTCTAACAGAAGGGGCAACGCAATACACTGCTGAAATGTTATATAATGTTTCCAATGGTACAAATTTAGAACATAGAGAACAACCTAGAACAGTAAGAGGAGCAAGTAATAGAACTCCATATAGTTCATTAAGTGAATATCAATATAATGGAAATATTTTAGAGTTATTAGCAAAAAGTATGGATTTACCTTTGCCACAAGTATTGGCTTTAGCATATAAAAAAGATGGTAGAGAAACATTAAAAGGAATATACGAAAGTATGGAAGGAAATCAAGGAAAGTTTGACGAATTGATGAACAATTTAGAGCAAATATATTCTATTGATAATTTAATAATACACGGATATGGAGAACAATTACAAAGTCAAACGCCTTTAAATATTACAATGCAAGATGGAGTTACAAGATTTCAAGGCAACTTAAACACTTATAGAGAACTTATGAATAAAACTGAAAGAGAATTAGTAGCAAATTATATGGAAAACCACGATACACAATATGTTTTACAGAATTATAATGAGATTGCACAATTTCTAACTACACCAGAATTAAAAAATAATTTTTTATCTGCAATACAACAATTAAGCCAAGAGTTACCCAGAGATAATATTGTCAATATAAGTGAATATAGAAGTACACAAAGAAGTGAAATACATCCAGAAATGTCAGAAGGTTATACAATAAACGAGTTTGGAGAGATAATTAGACCTGCAAGAAGTGAAGAAAAACAAATAGAACAACCAACTCAAGAACAAGGTATAAAACAGACAAAATTTGGAGCAGTTATTGATTCAAATAGATATGGAAAACAATTAAGACTTGCTGGTAATCAAGACAGAGATAAATTATCACTTAAACAAAGAGTAGCACAATTCTTACAAAAAAATAATTTATTTATGAATTTATCTTTTGTTGATAAATTTGTTCATCAGCAGTTAGATGTATTGCCACCACCAATCCAAGAAAGAGCAGAGAATAATTCTTCTCACTCAACTAGACAAGCTTTTATGAATATGTTGACAAATAATGGGGAATATAGAAATTTACCCCCAATACAAAGAATGTCTAATCCAGAAAGAATTGAACAAATGAGAAGAAAAATGGAAGAAAACCAACAGGCAAATGAAGATAATGAAAGGGAATAAGATGAATAATACTAATAATGAAGATTTAGATAAAAATATAGCATTAGAACAAATGATAGATGATTTTTCATCAAATATGAATAAGAAAAAAAGAGGAAAAACAAGAATAGAAAGAAAATATGATAAATATTCAAAAAAGTTTAAAGATAAATTTGGAAGAGACCCATATATTGTTGAATCAAGTGGTTCAAGAGAACAAACTATTGAAGCAATAAAAATATGCTTAAAAGAAAATAAGGATATTTTAGATAAATTATTATATCCTAATAGCAATAAATTTATATATTAATTAAGTTATTATAATTTACAAATATATATTGTAGAAAGAGGTGTTTTACTATGAAAATTGGAACAAAAAATGTTGATTCAAAGCTAGAACTATTAAAGATGATAAAGGAAGGAATAAATCCCTTATCTTATGTGAAGGAAGAAAAGGATATTGACTTAATAAGTAGTTCAATTATTATTGAAGGTAATGACGAGGATTCTTATTATGAAGAGACGGCAGAGATAGTATTTAAATCTATACTTTATTATGTTCTGTTTACAGAAAGTGAAGAAAAAACATTAGGAAGATGTAAGGAAATTGCCAAAATGGAAATGGAAAAAATAAAGAAGATGGTAGCAGGGGAAGAAAGGGCAAATGCACTATTTAAGCCTGTTGAAATTGCCACAGAAAAAACTGCTAAAGAAGTATTTAAAAAACTAAATGAAAGATTATCAAAAATATAAATTTAAAAGAAGATTACTACTATTTTTTTATAGTAGTATCTTCTTTTACTTATTTTTTAAAATCCATTCATAAACCTCATTTTCAGTAAGTTTGCCTTTTTTCATTTGGTTAATTTTTTCTTTAGCTTGTTTTTTCCAGTTTTCAAAGTTTTTAGAAAGTTCCTTGTTATCTTTATTTTTCTTAACTTGCATAAATTTTTGTTGATATGTTCTCCTATATTCTCCCATAGCCTTATTTTGTTTTAATCTTTCTGTATAAGATTGAAAAGCACCTAAATCTCTACAAGATTTTGATTTTTCTTTTGGATAATCACAATAAATTTCATCTACTTTTGAGTTTGGAATAAAGTACATTCCACAATTTTGACATTTTTTAATTGGATAGTTAGGTGTTTTTGAAAGTTCTTCAAGTATAGCATAGCAAATACTTGATAAATCGTTACTTTTATGTGTATCACTCATTGAAAGTAGCACATTCTCTGAATGTAATGACTCTAGTATATCATATTCACTATTATTTAAAAATTCATCATATTTTCTTGAATAACTATCTCTCATAATTAAGTCATTTTTATAATAAGAATATAATTTGCCCTTTCTTTTTATTAAATAAACAGCAAATCGTTCAGAATATGTATATTTTTCTAGATTACTGTCATTATTCAAATTATATATGTATGTAACAGCATTTATTAGTTCTTCTTGTAAGTCTATTAGATTTTCTTGTAAATCTTCAAATATCTTATTTGTTGCCTTTAAATAGTTTTCATTACTACCATAATTATTAAGTAATTCAAATTTATAATTTTCATCTAAATCTCTTAATATTTCAAATCCATAAGCATAGAAGAAAGTTTTGTAAGCTACTTCATAATTTGATAAATCAGCATTTAAAAATCTTAATAATAAAAGTCCAAATTTCTCATAAAAAGGAAAGTAAATACTAGCAGGGTGTTTTAAGCCATTATCTGTTTTCTCCTTTTCTTTATAATAAACATCTCTTAATTTATTTTCAGTATCTAAATGATAATCAGCTTTATAAAAATATAATGGTGTAGCATAATATTCTTTTTTTGTTTCAGTATCAAACCAGAAGTAGAAATCTTGAAAGAAAGTTACTTTTGGTAATTCCATACTCATCTATTTTCACCTCTTTAAAATAATTTTTATCAAAAATAATCAACAATCTTAAAAAAATAATAAATTGTTATTGACATTCTATATTTATTATACTATAATATTAATATAATTACAATACTTTTTCTCAAAACTAATTGCTAAAAGTTGTAGACAAAAAATTCACTAAATAAGAGGAAAAGATTGTAATAGTAATGAGTTTAAGGTTTTAGGCAAACTATTAACAACACAGTAAAGTAATTTTTATTTTTTATTTTTGAGTTTTTATATAGTAGGTGTGAAATTGTAGTTTGTTGAAATAGAGAATTTTTAAAGGAATGGAGGTGTTAAAGATAAAAACAAAATTGAATAGTAAAGAAATCAAAGACAAAATAATTGAGTTATTTTTTATAAAACATTTAAGACCAGTAGATATATCAAAGAAATTAAATGTTGGAATGTCATATATAACTAAAATTATTCAAAAAGATTCTAGATATATTGGAGAGAAAGAATCTAGAAAATCAGAAACTAAAGAAAAAATTAAAGTTAAAAAAAGAGTATATGCACAAAATAAAAGACAAAAAGAAAAACAAGAGAAACAAGAATATCAAAAAATGTTAATACAGATAAATAGAGATAATGAATATTTATCTACCAAAAAGAAAGAAAACGATTTACAATATGCAAAATGGAATAGAAGTATTTATGAATATGACAAATATAGTAGTGATTTAGTATTAAAAGATAATATAAATACAGGATTTAATGTCGCTAAAAGAGTTAGTAATGTTGTAAATCCAAATATGATAAAGAGTAATAAAATATATGTTTAATGTATGCTTTGAAGAAATCAAGGTGTATTTTTTTGCTCTAATTTTTAGAAAGAGGTATTAAGAAATGATTTTATTTATGAAAAAATTTAAGAAATATGTAGAATAGCAATAGGTTAATAAAGTATATAATAACTGAATTTATAACCATAAATAGCTATTCACAGGAAAGGAATAGGTATTTATATGAAACAAGAATATAAAATAAAAGAAGTTTTTGATGAAAATGCAAAAACAATACAAGAAAAGTTACAAGAAACATTTATAAATTATTTAATAGAGAAAGTTAATAAATAGGAAAAAGGCTAGTTTATATGTGTTTTTTACATATTAACTAGCCTAAAATTGTAAAATGAGTTGAAAAATTTTTATATTAATTGTATAATTCAGTTATAAATTGGATAGGAGGAAACTTATTGTTATTAGAAAGAGAGGTTTAAATGATAACAATAGCAGATCCTGAAAAATATGTAGCAGGATTATATGAAAGATTATCCAATGAAAAGATTGAAGTCGGTAATGGAGAGGTACTAGAAACAAGCGAAGATGAAAGAGAAAGTGGAAGTATAAGCACACAAAAACTATTTTTAAGAAACTTTTGTAAAGACAATCATATACGAGTATATGATGATTATACAGATGACGGAGTTTCTGGAGCTACTTTTAACAGACCAGACTTTAATAGAATGATAAAGGACATTGAAAATAAGAAAATCAATTTAGTAATAGTAAAAGACTTATCTAGATTTGGAAGATTATCAAGTAAAATATCGTATTATTTAGATGAGTTTTTCATTGAAAAAGGTGTAAGGTTTATAGCAGTAACAGATGATATAGACACAGGTGCAATTGAAACATCAGAAGATATGGTGCAATTTAAGGCATTTTTTAATGAATGGTTTTTAAGAGATACATCAAGAAAAGTAAGGAATGGAAAGAAAACGAGAGCAAGAGAAGGCAAAGTAATGACAACATATCCTACTTATCGGATATAAGAAAGACCCATTAGACAATAACCATTATGTAATAGACCAAGATATTGCTCCAATTGTTAGAAGAATATTTATGTTAGCACGAAATGGAAAAACACCAACTGAAATAGGAAAATTGCTAACAGATGAAAGAACTCTAGTACCATCAGAAATAGTTGGAAATGGACATACAAGAAAAGATGGAATAAAAAGAGGTTGGAACAGAAACACAGTAAAAAGAATATTGCAAAATGTAACTTATCTAGGTTGGGTATCAAATGGAAATACAAAAAAGGTAAACTATAAAAGTAAGAAAACAATGATAATGCCAAAAGAAGATAGAATAATCAAAAAAGGTATGCACACACCAATAATAGATGAAGAAACTTTTAATATAGTACAAGATATGATAAAAAGTAGAACTTCTACAAGAGTAAAAAGTTATGATTGGTTACTAAAAGGGCTAGTATGCTGTAAGGAATGTGGCAAGAAATTAAGTTTAGTACCACAAAAACATCCTAATAAAACAACATTTTATTTAAGATGTAATACTTATGCTTGTAATACACATTTAGGATTATGCACACCACATAGTAATAATCTAGAAAAAGTAACAAACTTTGTAATTGAACAAATCAAAAAAAGATGTAAAGATTTTTTGAATGAAGAAAAATATACAAAATTAGCAAATACATCAAAAGACAAGATAATTAAAGATAGGTTTAATGTGAAGAATGAAATTCTTATTTTAGAGAAGAAAATTAAAGATATAAATAAGCGAATAGACAAGTTATATGAAGATAAATACAACGGACTATTTGAAGATGAAGATTTTTCAAGACTTTATTTAAAACAAATAGAAAGCAGAAAACAAGCAGAAGAAAGAATAAAACAGTTAAAAGAATTAGAAGAAAAAGAAGATTCATCAGTAGACATTGATAAACTTGTTAAAGATTTCGTAAATATGAAAGAAATAACAAGAACAATGCTTGTATCTTTAGTTGATAAGATAGAAATATCAGAAAATAAAGAAATAACTATATATTATAAATTCAATATTTTAAATATGGGAAAAGAAGATAATAAATTACAAAATGTTGGCTAAATATTAAAAATAGTCATAACGGAATATTAGGACAATAATAGTATTATTAATATTAGCAGGAGTAGCACTAAACACATTATTTGGAGAAAATGGAATAATAAATAATGCAAATGAAGCAAAAAAAGAAACAGAAATAGCACAAATAAAAGAAATGGTACAAGCAGATATATTAGAAGTACAAGCAGAAGATATAAGTGGAGACATAACAACAGGAGAATTAAAAACAATACTAGATAAATATTTTGATAATGTGCCAGAAGATCTTACTAAAGATGTAGAATTAACAGCAAAAGATGAATATGGAAAACATAAAATAAAATTATCAGATTTGTATAAAGGTAGACTATCAGGAGGTATAGAAGTAGGTTCAATAATAAAATATGAACCAAGTGGAACATACAAATGGGAAGCAGAATATTGTTCAGCAGGTATACGTATAACTGATGATGTAGAATTAAATAGTAGTACAAATGATTACAAAATAAGTACATGGAGAATATTAGAAATAGACAGATCAAATAATAAAGTAACACTAGTACCAATAGCACCAACAGTAGGAACAGTATTTTTAGAATCAGCACAAGGATACAATAATGCAGTATATTTATTAAATGAAGCATGTAAAAGGTTATATGGAGATGCCGAAAGAGGAATAGAGGCAAGAAGTATAAACATGGAAGATATAGAAGGGAAGATGACAGAAGAAGCTCTAGCAGAAGCACATAGTTATGCAGAAGATGAAGTCAAATATGGAGAGCAAAGTGAAGAACCATATGCACCAACTGGTATGTTGGTAGGTGGTTATCCAAGTATATATGCGAAAGAAACATTAAGCGTAATAGATGGAAATAAAATAGAAAATGGATTAGGAAGAAGTGAGCAGACAAATTTAATAAAAAGAACTGATGATGGAGCTGATATTGGAATATTAAAAATACAAGGATCTATTCAGGCATATCAAACACTATGGGAAGGTAATCCAACTTTTATGAGTTCAGCATTTAAAAATGCAGAAAATGGTATAAATTATTATGATTTAATAATGCCAAAAGATACAAGATATTGGGTTGCAACTCGAGGCATTTATATTTATTATACTAGCCCTATATTTTGTGTATATAGTGTTTACAATAGCCGTATATCATACGGTCTTAGCTATACATTTGGTCATGATACTATAGATTTTCCATTATTCCCTATTGTTAGTGTAGATGCTGATTTAATAAGTGGAAATGAAATAGATGGATTTTCAATAGAATAATTAGAGGATGTAATATATCATAAAAAATAATCTCAAAATCAAAAAATTCAACTTGCAAAAAGTTGAATTTTTTGATTTTGGATTTTAAATTTAAGATCTCTTTTTAGAATATTCAAAAATTGCTAAAATTTACTTGTAATTATACAATATTTTATGATATAGTATAAAATGTAAAATTATAATTTGGAGGAATAATATGAGTGAAAATAGAACTAGAGCAAACAGAGGAAAAAGATATTCTAATGAATCAAAATTAAATTATACAAAAATATTTGCAGTAGTTGTTGCAATAGCTGTACTAGTAATGTTTGGAATAGCAATAAAGCAATTATTATCATATGATTTTTCTAAATTTAATGCAAAAACAGAATATTTTGCCCTATATGCAGAAGAAAAGTGGGGAGTAATAGATTCAAATGGACAAACAGTAATAGAACCATCGTATGCAGAAATGATAGTTATACCTGATAGCACAAAAGATGTATTTTTATGTATTTATGATATAAACAATACAGATGGAACATATAAAACAAAAGCATTAAATAAAAAAAATAAAGAAATATTCACAGAATATGAACAAGTAGAAGCATTAGAAAATTATGATGAAAGTCATAATGTATGGTATGAGAATAATATTTTGAAAGTAAAACAAAATGGCAAATATGGATTAATAAATTTAGATGGAAGAAAAATATTAAATTGTGACTACGATGATATATATGCTTTAAAAGGAATAAAAAATAGTTTAATAACAAAAAAAGATAATAAATTAGGACTTGTAGACAATACAGGTAGAGTTGTAATAGAAACAATATATACACAAATTTATCAACTTGGAACAGATGCCACAGAAGGATATATAACTGTAAATGATGAAGGAAAATATGGAGTAATTGCATCAAATAAAGAACAGAAACTAGAAAACAATTATGAAAAGATAGAGCAAGTATATGGCTCAAACTCATATGTAGTCGTAGAAAATGGAAAACAAAAGCTAGTGAATTCTAAAGGAACAACATTATTAGAAGAAGGATTTGATAGAATAACACAAATCTGCCAAAAAAATGCAGATCAAGTAATATTTGTAAAAGATGGTAAATATGGTGTAATGGATACATCATCACAAGTATTAATACCAAATACCTATGATGAAATAAAAGAATTAAGTAATGGATACCTAATAGCAAAACAAAATGATAGATATGGAATAATAGACAATCAAAATAATGTAAAATTATATTTTAATTATAATTCTATTAGTTATAACAAAACAGCAGACTTATATATTGCAGAAGATGTAGAATTTCAATCTTCAATTATTGATAAAAATTTTGAAGTTAAACTAATTGGAATTTTATCAGAAATTAACACAGAAGAGAATTATATAAGAATGCGAATGGGTGGAGAATATAAATATTATAATTTTAACTTTGAGGAAAAAACAAATATTGAAATTTTAAAATCAAAAACATTGTATTTAAGCAAAAAGAACGAAAAATATGGTTATGTTGATTCAGAAGGTAAAGTTGTAGTAGATTATATTTATGATGATGCAACAGAACAAAACAAATTTGGATATGTAGCAGTTCAAAAAAATGGGTTATGGGGATCTTTAGACAGTGAAGGAAAAGTTGTAATTGAGCCTACATATGATTTAGATAATAATATAATTATAAATTTTATAGGAAAGTGGCATTTAGGAGAAGATTTAAATATGAATTATTATTGTGAAAAGTAAAGGTGGTAATAATGGAGCTAAAGACAAAATATCAATATACATATTTTCTATATCCATTTATGATAAAAGAAAATAGATACTCAAAATACATATTAAAATTATTAAAAAATCAAAGTATTAAATATAAAATATTTGAAAAAGAAAAAAACATAGATATATATAATTATTTTATACCTAAAATTAGAAATTACATGTTTAGTTCATTTACTTTTAATAAAACAAAAATAAATAAATTAAATGAATTAGCATTAGATACAAAAGCAGCAATAATTTCAAAAATGCCATGTGCAATATTTGAATATAACTTACCAAAAGATATTCAAGGTACAACAGAACAAGAAAATGGAATATTTTTTAAAATACAAAACATAGAAATAATTTGTTTTAATACAGGAGTATGTTTTTTAAGTATTAAAACAAATGTTGAGAATACAGAAAAATTTACGGATATTCTAAATTTTAATTACAAATTTAGAAGTATAAATGAAGAAACATTAAATAACTACGATAATATAAGAATTCAAACAGATTTATTTTCTGATGTAAAAGAACTAAAAACATTTATAAGTGAGATAGCAGGATCAAATCAATTTGAAAGAAAAAATTTAGATATTAATCAAGAAAAATTTTTTACATATTCATACACATGTATAGATCAATCAAATTGGAATGTTGAAGAAGATTTTAACAATTTAAAATCTATATATACAAAATATGTAAAAATATTACCAAATGATAATAATATATTATTTAATACAGATCAAACAAAAATCATGGGAAATTGGAATTATGCAAAACTAGGATTAACAAAGGTAGGAGTAACATTGTTTGCTTCAAATATAGAAATAAATAATTATACAGTATTTCCACATGAATTTGAAAACCAATATTTATATACATATATATTAGCTTTATATGTAAAAATTTATATAAAAACAATAAATGCTGATTTGAAACATGGAATAAATGTTACCAAAGCACGAAAAAAATTTATAGAATTTACAAAGAATATATGGATACAAGAAATCACAGAAGAAGATATTGGAACACAATTTTATAATAATTTAAAAAGTGTTTTAGAATTAGACGATTTATATTTAGAAACTAAAAACAGGTATGATATTTTATATAAAGAATTAAATATAGAAAAAAATACAAAAATAAATAAAATTATTGTAATTATATTATTAGCATCATTGATAATAAATATTTTAAATTTCATAGCGTTAATATAATAATAAAGTAAGAATTAATAGAAAGGAATTAACTATTAATAAATATGAAGATAAAATGTGGGACTGACATAATAGAAATAGAAAGAATAAAAGAAAGTATTGATAGTTTAAAAGGTAAATTTATAGAAAGAGTCTTTACAGAATCAGAAATACAATATTGTGAAAGTAAAAAATCACAAAAATATCAACATTATGCTGCAAGATTTGCTGCAAAAGAAGCAGTGTTTAAGGCTATATCGGATAGCATAAAAGATAAATTTTCTATATGTTGGAAAGATATTGAAATATTAAATAATGAAGAAGGTAGACCATTTGTAAAAATAATTGGTGTAAATCTTAAAAATATAGAAAGCATTGATTTAAGTATTTCACACTGTAAACAGTATGCAACAGCAGTAGCAATTATTAGTTATAAATAAAGAATTAAACTAATTGCAATAAGGAGAACAAATATGGAACTTTTTGATTCACATGCACATTATAATGATGAGAAATTTAATGAAGATAGAGATGATGTTCTTTCTTCACTAAAAAATGAAGGAATAACTCGTTTATTAACAGTAGGATATAATTTGAAATCATCTGAATTTGCATATAAAATTTCACAAAAATATAATTTTATTTATTATTCGTGTGGCATTTCACCTAATGACATTCCACAAACTGAAGATGAATTGTGGATAGATTTAGAAAAAATCACTAAATTTGCTAAACAAAATCGTGATAAATTAGTTGCTATTGGAGAAATCGGATTAGACTATTATTGGAATAAAGAAAATAGCAACTTACAGCAAATAGCATTTATAGAGCAAATAAAGTTAGCAAATCAATTAAATTTACCAATTATTATACATACAAGAGAAGCGGTTTCTGATACTATAGAAATATTAAAACATATACAAAAACCGAATAGTAGTGGAATTTTTCATTGTTGCCCTTTAAATAGAGAATTAGTAAAAGAGGCATTAAAATTAAATTTTTATATATCATTTGCAGGACCTATAACTTTTAAAAATTCAAAAAATGCACCAGAAATAATTCAAATGGTGCCATTAGATAGGATTCTAATAGAAACAGATAGTCCATATCTTTCACCAGAACCTAACAGAGGAAAGAGAAATGATTCTAGAAATATAAAATTTATAGCTCAAAAAATTGCAGAAGTAAAATGTATGTCACTGGAAGAAATTTCAAAAATTACATATGATAATGCTAATAGAATATTTAAAATAGAAGATAACAAGAGGTGAACTCAAAATGTTTGACAATTGGAATGATTTAGAAAAAAGTATACTAAATTGTCAAAAATGCAAATTATGCAAAACTAGAAAAAACATTGTATTTGGAACTGGAAATAAATCAGCAGATATAATGTTTATAGGTGAAGGACCTGGAGCGGATGAAGATATGCAAGGAGAACCATTTGTTGGACGAGCAGGTAAACTTATGAATATGGCTTTTATGGCATTAGGCATACAAAGGCAAGATGTATATATTGCAAATGTGGTAAAGTGTAGACCTCCATTTAATAGAAATCCAGAACATGATGAGGAAGAAGCATGTCTAGATTATTTAAGAAACCAAGTGATATTAGTGAAACCTAAAATTATAGTTTTACTAGGAAGTGTAGCATTAAAAAATATATTAGGGAAAGAATATGGAATAACAACTTCAAGAGGAAAGTGGGTAGAAAAAAAAGGAATATATTATATGCCAACATGGCATCCAGCGGCATTATTAAGAGATGAAACTAAAAAAATACAATTCATAAATGATTTAATATTAGTAACACAAAAAATTTCAGAAATTTAAATTATTATAAAAAAGTGCAATTTAATATTTTAAATGCACTTTATCTTTTATAAAAAAACACCTAATTTTATGTAAAAATGAAATAAATTTGCTAGAATTTGATTTAGAAATAGCAGTTTCAAATCCACCATTTTCTAAAATATTACATTTATGTTCCAATGCACACATTTTTTCTGTATAATAATTATCAAAGAAAAAATATCCATCTTGAGTACATACCAAAGTTTTAAAGTTTTCTAATTTTCTTCTATAATTATCAAGTTCCTCTAAATTAGAAATTTCTAAAAAACCTTTGTCAAAATAACTAGAAATTATCAAATTTTGTGTGCGCATAAAAGTAACAGAAATTTTCTGTTTCAATTCTTCTATTTTATCATTGATATTTTTACAAGATTTATCAGATTGATTATTACCACTTAATTTATTATTTAATTTAGCAATTTCTTCTTCGTATTCTAAAATGGTATCTATAGCACCCTGAATGGCTAAAAAAACTCTTTCGGAAGTCGCTTGAATAAAAGCTTTTTTAAAATTATCATTACTATTAAAAGTACTATCAAATAAAACATCATATCCTGTTATATAGGCCATTTCTGTAAGTAATTGACATTCCATAGGGTAATAAGATGGACTTGAAGATTTAAATTCAATACCATAATATTTAACAAAGTCAGGTTCTACACCTATAATTTTTGAGGTAATAAGTTGAACAGCTGCTTCATTTAATCCCATTCCAATAGGAGATAAAGGTTTAAATATACATAACCCCATACGAATAAGTCTATTTTTAGGAGTTTTAACTTCTTGCAAATGATGGATACATTCATGAATTGCAAATTCTTCTAAATCTTCAAAATCAATTTTATCGTTAAAATATATAGAAGAATTCTTATAAAAGTAATTTGCTTCTGCCATTCCATCTGGCATAGAAGCAGTGTACATATTAATTCTATCAAGCTTTATAAATAAATCTGTTTCATCGAAGTTTAATTCTGGAAAAGTTGAGACGATTTTTTTAGCTATATTTCGAGCAATATTATTTACAGCTAAAGTATCTAATTGAGATATAACTCTAATTCCATCTTTTCTTAAGTCTGATTCTATGCTCATATAAATGTCATTCCTTTCTAGTGTTTATTGAGTAATAATAACACTATATAACATTATTATACAATATTTTTAAGAAAATTGTAAATATAAGTCATAAAAATATATATTACATTTCTATTACATGAAATATATGTCTATTGCAATACTTGAAAAATAAACAGCTTTATGATAGTATATATAACGAAAAAATAACAATAAAAAGGATGATATAAAAATGACATATAATCATTTAGAAGTTGAGAAAAAATGGCAAGAATACTGGGATAAAAATAAAACATTTTACACAGATGTGTGGGATTTTTCAAAACCTAAATTTTATGCTTTAGACATGTTTCCATATCCATCAGGACAAGGATTACACGTTGGACATCCAGAAGGATATACAGCAACAGATATAATATCTAGAATGAAAAGAATGCAAGGATATAATGTATTACATCCTATGGGATGGGATGCATTTGGACTTCCTGCAGAACAATATGCAATAAAAACAGGAAATCATCCAGCAAAATTTACAGAAACAAATATTAATACTTTTAAAAAGCAATTAAAAATGTTAGGACTTTCATTTGATTGGGATAAAGAGATATCAACATGCGATCCAGAATATTATAAATGGACGCAATGGATATTTAAACAATTATATAATGACGGTTTAGCAAAAATAATAGAAATGCCTGTAAATTGGTGTGAAGAATTAGGATGTGTTTTATCTAATGATGAAGTAATAGATGGCAAAAGTGAAAGAGGAGGATTCCCTGTAATTCGTAAGAATATGAAACAGTGGGTACTAGACATTCCAAAATATGCAGAAATTTTGTTAGAAGGACTAGAAAATATAGATTGGCCAGAATCAACAAAAGAAATACAAAGAAATTGGATAGGAAGATCTGAAGGAGCAGAAATCAAATTTAAAATAGTTGGATCTAATAATTTAGAATTAACAGTATTTACAACAAGACCAGATACAATATTTGGAGCTACATATTGTGTGATATCACCAGAACACGAACTAATATCCCAAATTACGACAAATGAGCAAAAGAAACAAGTTGAAGAATATATAAGACAGGCTGCAATGAAATCAGATTTAGAAAGAACTGAATTAAACAAAGAAAAAACAGGAGTTTTTACAGGAAGCTATGCTATAAATCCAATAAATAATAAAGAGATTCCTATTTGGACTTCAGATTATGTTTTATCAAGTTATGGAACTGGATGTATAATGGCTGTTCCAGCTCATGATGAAAGAGATTTTGCCTTTGCTAAAAAATTTGAGTTACCGATAATACAAGTAATAGCAACTGAATCACAATTTGAAAAAATTAATAATAATAATATGCCAATACAGGAAACTTTAGAAAATGAATTAAAAAAATTTATAAAAAAACAATATAGTAAAGAAAATATAGAAATTGAACAAGCCTTTACAGGTGATGGAATACTTGTAAATTCTGCATTTTTAAACAGATTATCTGTAGAAGATGCAAAGAAAAAAGTAATAGAATATTTAGAAGAAAATAGAATAGGAAAGAAAAAAATAAATTATAAACTTCGTGAGTGGATTTTTGCAAGACAACGTTATTGGGGAGAGCCAATTCCAATTGTATATTTAGATAATGGTATGAAAGTATTAGAAGATAGTGACTTACCACTTATATTGCCAGAATTAGAAGATTATGCACCTTCAAAAACAGGAGCATCACCATTAGATAAGGCAACAGAATGGGTAAATACCACATTTGAAGGAAGACAAGCTAGAAGAGAAACTAGTACTATGCCAGGATCAGCAGGATCAAGTTGGTATTTTTTAAGATATATTGATTCTAAAAATAAAAACGAAATTGCCAATAAAAAATTGTTAGAGCATTGGATGCCAGTAGATTTATATATGGGTGGAACAGAGCATGCAGTTGGTCATTTACTATATTCGAGATTTTGGAATAATTATTTATACCAAAAAGGAATTGTTCCAGTAAAAGAACCTTTTATTAAAATTCGCCATCAAGGTATGATTTTAGGACCAAATGGAGAAAAAATGAGCAAATCGAAGGGAAATGTTATTAATCCAGATGATATGGTAAAAGAATATGGAGCAGATGCCTTAAGGATTTATGAGATGTTTATGGGACCAATAGATGCAACAAAACCTTGGGATCCAAATGGAATTGAAGGATCTAGAAAATTTTTAGAAAGAGTTTGGAGATTATATGTTGAATCTGGAAAAGTACAAAATAAAGAAAATAAAAATTTAGAAAAAATATATCATTATACTGTAAAAAAAGTAACAAATGATTATGAAACAATGGCATTTAATACAGCAATTTCTCAAATGATGATATTTATAAATAGTATTTATAAACAAGATATCTTTCCAATAGAATATGCAGAAGGATTTTTAAAATTATTAAATCCAATAGCTCCACATATAACTGAAGAGATATGGTGTTCTGTACTAGGTCATACTAATACAATAAGTTACGAACCATGGCCAAAATATGATGAGTCAAAAATTATAGAAGAAAAAATTAATATACCTGTACAAGTAAATGGAAAACTAAAAACAACTATAGAAATAGATTTAAATGAAGAAGAAAATAGTGTTAAAGAAAAAGTACATAAAGTAATAAAAGAAATATTAGAAGAAAAAACTATAATAAAAGAAATATATGTAAAAAATAAGATTTATAATGTTGTTATAAAATAAAAGAAAATTGCTTATTTATAATTATGAAATTTTTTAATATTTGATAAAAAGTTTATCAAAAAGATTTGAAAACATAATTACAATAAGCAATTTTGTTTTTGAAATTATAAAAAACACTTGTATATAATTTTTAAAATATATTATACTAATGATATACTTTAAAAATCATTAAATTATATCTAGAAAGGATGAGATAAATGGGATATAAAAAACAAGAAATAAAACAAGGAATAGAAGTGCATATAATAAACACAGATAGATTTAAAACAAATTTAATAGCGGTATTTTTAACTACTCCAATCACAAGAGAAAATGTTACTTTTGATGCAGTTTTAACATCAACTTTAAGACGTGGAAGTAAGAATATGCCTTCACAAGAGCAAATAAGTAAAGAATTAGAAGAAATGTATGGTGCAAGTTTTGACTGTGGAATTGATAAAACAGGGGACAATCATGTATTCAAATTCTATTTAGAATCTATAAATGATAGATTTCTTCCACAAGAAAATGAAAACATGTTGAAAAACTCTATTGAAAAGCTACTTGATATTGTATTCAATCCACTAGTAGAAAATGCAAAATTTAATGACAAATATGTTAATCAAGAAAAAAACAATATACAAAGAAAAATAGAATCTAAAATAGATAATAAAGCTAAATATGCTGTTGAAAGATGCATAGAAGAAATGTATAAAAATGAAACATACGGATTATATAAATTTGGATATGTTGAAGATTTAGAAAAGATTGATTCAACTAATCTATATAAATATTATCAAGAATTAATCAAAAACTGTAAAATAGACATATTTATTTCAGGAAAATTATATGAAAAATTAGAAGGTGTATTGAATGATGAAGAACGTATAATACACATTTTGAAAACTAATCCTAATATTGAAAAATTGAATGCAAGAGAAGCAAAGTATATTTTGACAGAAATAGTGCCAAAAGAAAATATAGGACAACCTAAAAATGTTACAGAATCAATGGAAGTAACACAAGGAAAATTAATACTAGGGTTAGATGTAAACTTGGAAAATGATAGAGAAAAGTATATTACAAGTGTTTATAATGCTATTCTAGGTGGATCAGCAAATTCAAAGTTATTCCAAGAAGTAAGAGAAAAAGCTAGTTTAGCATATACAGTAAGTTCAAATTTTATTCGTCATAAAGGAAATATAATAATAAGTTCAGGAATAGAAATAAAAAATTATGCAAAAGCATTAGAAATTATAGAAAGGCAATTAAAAGATATGAAACAAGGAAATTTTACAGATGAGGAATTGATCAATAGTAAAAAAGGAATTATATCAGCAATAAAAGGAATAGAAGATGAGCAAGACACAGAAGTGACATACTATTTTGGACAAGAATTATCTAATGCAGCGACGTCAATAGATAATTATATAAAAACAATTGAATCAGTAACAAGAGATGAAGTTACTGATATTGCAAATAAAATTAATATTAATACAATATACTTTTTAAAAAACTAAAGAGTTTAAAAGACCTACAAGGGTTATTTATAATATAATCTAAATTTATAGACAGAAAGGATGAAGTAAAAATGCAATTAATAGAGAACTTAAAAATAGAAGAAAAGTTATATAAGGAAAAACTAGAAAATGGAATGACTGTAATGATAATTCCAAGGAAGAATACGCAAAAAAAGTATATAATTTGGGGTACGCATTATGGATCAAATGAAAGTAAATTTATAGTACCAGGAGAAACAGAAGCATTAGAAGTACCAAAAGGTGTAGCACATTTTTTAGAGCACAAAATGTTTGAACAAGAAAATGGAAAAAATAGTTTAGATGTACTTACTGCATTAGGAGTAGAAGCAAATGCATATACAACAAATGATCATACAGCATATTTATTTGAAAGCACAGACAAATTCTATGAGGCATTAGATGAGTTTATGGACTATGTACAACATCCATATTTTACAGATCAAAATGTAGAAAAGGAAAAAGGAATTATAGGTCAAGAGATAATGATGTATAATGATTATCCTGAATGGAAAGTATATCTAAATACTTTAGAGGCAATGTATTATTATCATCCTGTTAAATTAGATATAACAGGAACTATAGAGACTATTAGTCATATAAATAAAGAAATTTTATACAAATGCTATAATACTTTTTATAACCCATCAAATATGGCATTGGTTGTATGTGGAGATTTTGAACCAGAAAAAATTTTAGAGGAAATCAAAAAAAGATTAGTAAGTAAAGATTCACTAGGAGAAATAAAAAGAATATATCCAGATGAACCAAATGAAGTTGTAAAAAATTATGTAGAACAAAATATGGAAGTAAGTATGCCTCTTTTTACAATAGGAATAAAGGATATTCCAGCCGAAAAAAAAGAAAAAGTGAAAAAACATATAGCAATTGAAATTTTATTAAATATGATATTAGGAAGAAGCTCAAGATTATATAAAGATTTATATAATAAAGGATTAATTTTTGCACAACCAAGTTTAGAATATGAATTTACAGATGGATATGCACATATTTTAATAACAGGACAAGCCACAGATCCAAATCAACTATTTGAAGAATTTAAGAAAGAAATACAAAATCTAAAACAAAATGGTTTGGATCAAAAAGAATTTGATAGAATAAAAAAATTTATATATGGAGGATATGTTAAGGAATATAACGATGTAGCTGAAACATCAAGAATGTTTTTAGCAGACTTTTTCAAAGGAATAAATAGTTTTGATTATATTGATGAAATTAGTAGCATTAATGCCGAATATGGAATGCAAATTTTAAAACAAACATTTATAGACAAAAATATAGTTTTATCAATAGTAAAAAAATCATAATATAATAAAATGTGAAAAGTAGTCGTAAATATTAGAAAAAAATAATATTTGCGATTACAGTTTTTTTAGAGATTTAGAGAAAATATTTTGCATATATAAGCAGAAACTACAGTTTTAATATATAAAAATGTCGTAAAACTGCTTAAAAATAAAGAAAATGTCAAACAAAATTTGCAAAAAATGTTTGAAAATGCTTGACTGCATTGTAAAATTATGGTATTTTATAAATGTACATAAGATAAATATGAAAAAAGGAGAGATGTGGAATGTTAAATGATGAAATATGTAAATTAAGAGATAAATTAAATCAGAGTATATTGTCTGGAGAAGATTATGATGTTATATATAAGTTAAGCGTAGAATTAGATGAATTAATTGCAGAATATTATAGACGCAAAAAGGAGCGTTCCAAGCTGAAAGTAATTGTTTAAAATTAATAATATTAAATTAAGAAACATTTTTATATTTAAGCATAATTTGATCAAGTGGGAGCATTTTTATAAATGCTCTCACTTGTTTTGGGTAGATAGGTTTTCTCTTCTTTTCCACTTTCATTTTTAGTGTAAACATATGTCTTGAAAAATTGTATGCCATTTTTTGATGTATGACTATAGTTAAAGATACCAGCGAGTATACCAGTGACGTGTACTATATTTTTTTTACTTTGACATAAGTGATATCTCCTGTTTAATATATTGTATAATTTTATATAACACATACTAAAAACTTAATAGTTTTATATTTTCTCAAATTTCATTTGACAAAAACAATAAAAGGTGTTATTAAACAAATATATACAAACAATGTATCTTCGGTCAGGTTGTGTCATCTCATTTGCCCCCACTTCCGGCCTATGTAAGAACAGCCTTTTGACAACGAAAGGTTGCAATTATATATTTTAACACAATTTTAACACAAAAAAATTAATTTATTTAATTCGAAATTGCTATAATCTTTGAAAATACAGTTTTTTCTTTGAAGGCCATGGTCGGAGCATCTAAATCGTAAAATGCTTGGTATTCCTGACTTTTTATCCGTAAAATTTAAGATGTTAAGTTTGTGTTAAGTTTATTCTGTAAATAAAATATTTTTCTTTCTTCCCTTAATTTAATAAAAAATCTATTATATTAACTACTTCAATTCCTTCAATTTGTTTATTTTTCACTTTATCCATAGTGAGTATTACTTTTTTATAATTATCTTTAACGGCTAATAGTGATTTAGTTTCTCTCTCTTCAACTTTTTCATCTAAAATACTTCTTGATACTTGATAGTAAATTCTTTCATTTGGTTTAATTGCTATAAAATCAATTTCTATATCATTATATTTTCCAACATAAACTTCATATCCTCTACGTAATAATTCTATATAAATTAAATTTTCATAGCTACTTCCTGTATCATATGAAGAAAAACCACTAATTATATTTTTCAAACCATTATCTACGAAATAATATTTTCCATGTGTTTTTAATAGTTGTTTTCCTTTTAATTCATATCTAGGAACTCTATAAATAAAATAAGCATTTTCAATCATTTTCAAATAAGAATCTACAGTTTCATTTGTAATATTGCTTCCATTTTTTTTCATAAATTCAGCAATTGAGTTTGGAGTTGTTAAATTACCTATACAAGATGACATATATTTTATTAAGTTATCCAAAAAAATGACATCTTTTATACTATTTCTGTTTATAACATCCTTTTTTAATACTACTTCTTTAATATCATTTAAATAGTTAATCATTAACTCTTCATTATCATTCATATTCACTAACATTGGCATACCACCCAATTTAAGATATTTGTCAAATTTATCATCTTTATCTTCATTATCTTTAAAAGGATATTCTAGTATAAATTCTTTAAATGAAAAAGGATATATTTTTATGGTTAATACTCTTCCTGCCAGTAAAGTTGTCAGTTCACTAGATAAAAGATATGCATTAGAACCTGTTATATATATATCACAATCTATATCTACTAATAATGAATTTACTGCCTTTTCCCACATTTCGATATTTTGCACTTCGTCTAATAATAGGTAATTTTTCCCTTTATTTATATGCTCTTTTATATAGTTGTATAAATCCTGATAATTTTTAATGTTGTACCATTCAGCACTTTCAAAATTCATATATATGATATTTTTTTGTGATATTTTTTTAGATAGTAAATAATCTTTAAATTGCAATAATAATGTACTTTTACCACTTCTTCTAACACCTGTTATTACTTTAATTAAATTTAAATCTTTACTTTCTATTAACTGATTTAAATACTTTTCTCTTTTTAACATATAGTTCACCTCATATATATTATATAATAGATATATTATTATTGTCAAGTTTTACGGATATAAACGTAAAACTTTTAAAATATTGTTTTTTTGCGTTTATATTATTATATGATATAAAATTATTTTTATACAAAAATTGAAACATTAAGTATAAAATATATAAGATTTTAAGTTTGCGTTAAGTTTATTTTAGAAAGCATATATCTTTTTAGATTATGAAAATATTGAAAATACTGCATTTTTATTTTGAAATAAAAATATATAAAAAGCGATAAAACATTGAAGTTTCAACGTTTTATCGCTTTTTTGTATGGAGGGGAAAGTCTTGTGCACTAACCTCTAAAACTCGCTTGAATACTGTACTTTTTAATTTCTCAAAAGTTATTTTAACCCATTTTTAACCCAATTAATTTAATTTTATATAATATTGTATAATTTTATATAACATATACTAAAAATTTAATAATTTTATAATTGACATTTTTTAAAATTCTGTGTATAATAAAAATAGGAAATGACAAATCCACAAACGTGGTTTTGCCAGATATATTGAGAAAACTCACATCTACCTTGCAAAGAACAGATGTGAGTTTTTTTATTTATGTAATCGCTTATCGACCCAGTTCTTATAAAGAACTGACATCAAGGCAACGTTTAATGTTAAAGAAAACATTAATGATATTATTAAAAATAGTATTACTTTAACCATAAACACCACCCGCCTTTCCTACGATGTATCGTAATTGGGTGGCAAAACCACATCTGCTTATCCTCATTTCCTATAATAAATACTATACAACAATTTTCTTCAGATTTCAAGCGAACACAACAAAATCACAAAATAATTCTTTCTAAAAAATAAGCAAATATCATAAGCTCCTAAAATATTTTTTGGCTCAATGTCACTTTCAATAGAAAAATCTAATGCTATATTTTTGTTCTTTAATAGCTTATCTTTTATTTTATGTTTTAAATCATCTATTATGTACCAACCCAAATTTTCAAATTTATATATAAATTTAATAATATAAGGTTTACCAAGATTTAGTAATAATTCTTTTCCTAATGTTTCATTATTAAAAACATTATACGTGATTTCGCCACGATAATATTTAAATATATAATCAAAGCCAGTATTTAATTGTTTATTATCACAACAAAAAAATATTTTATTTTTTCGATTATCAAAATTATTGTCGTTTTATATATTCTTTAAAACTTTTATTAATAATTTCAACTTTTTCTGGTTTGATATGTAATGCTATTTTTTAATTCCTTTGTCCAAGTTCTTTTATCTTGTAATTCAATTATTTTACACATATTTCTCCTAATTTGTAATATTATTTATTCTTAACTTTTATTATTTTATTATATATCAGTCAAATAATCAAATTTTAACACAATTACTTTTATCATTTTAACTCAATTTTAACAAAAAAAAATTAATTTATTCGATTTAAGATCTCTATAATTCTTGAAAATACTGCATTTTTATTTTGAAATAAAAAGTATATAAAAAGCGAGAAAACATTGAAGCTTCAACGCTTTCTCGCTTTTTTGTATGGAGGCGAGTATCGGAATCGAACCGATGATCAGAGTTTTGCAGACTCGTGCCTTACCGCTTGGCTAACTCGCCAAATGTATAACTTTTAAATATTGTGGAGCAGGTAACGAGAATCGGACTCGTGACTAAACCTTGGCAAGGTCTCGT
>CAMMHE010000023.1 GCA_946496575.1 uncultured Clostridium sp.
AAAAAATACAAGAATATAAAAATAATATTTTCTGGTCTTTTGATTTAAAAAATTATAGAAAATCTAATTGGTGGAGTAAAACGGCAAGTACAGAAGTAAGTAATAAAATTACTATAAGAACTGCTAATACTATGAAAAAAGTATTAGAGATATGTAAAAGATAAATCACAAAAAAGAAAAATACAAAGATTATATAAGATACAAAACAGATTTTCCTGTATGGTTAATCTGTTCTTTAATATTTTTTACAAAATAGTAGTTTTTTAAAATTATATATGATACAATAGGTAGGAAGCTACTTAAAGGAGAAAGAAGATGGATAATATAGGACAACTAATAAAACAAATATCTAATATTTTAATAAATGACTTAAATAAAAAATTAAAAGATTATGACATTACATTTTCACAACTACAAGTATTATTAGTAATTAATGACAATAGTAAAATATGTCAAAAAGACATTGCAGAAATTCTAAAAATAAAACATACGTCTTTATTAGATATACTTAAAATACTAGAAAGAAAAGAATTAATTATAAAAAATACTAGTGAAAATAATGCAAAATACAGTGAGTTATTATTAACTACAAAAGGAGAAAAAGTATTAGAACATTTGGATTTAGGAAAAGATAAAACACAAGAACTAATGGCAGAAACTTTGGGATATGCTAATGTAGAAGAAATGCTTTCTAAATTTAAAGAAGTATTAAATAAATTAGAGGAAGGTGCAGATAATGGAGTTCAATGAAGTTATAATTAGATATATTGATGTTAGGAGATTAGGAAAATTATATTATTTAAAGGAAAGCGAAGAAGATAACTTTACAGGAATAGATAAACTTGGAATGGAGTATTATGATGAGAAATTAAATAAGGCAACTTTAAAATCTATGTTATTAAATTATAAGAAAACAATTAAAGATGCCTTACTAGACCAATCCCTTATTGCAGGAATTGGAAATATATATGCAGATGAAATATTATTCTCTATATAAAAGTCAATGAATCAGTTAGTTATGAAGAATATTTGAAAGGAGAAGGCAGAGATTTTGAGAATATGCACACCTTGAGATTATACGATAGTAAAATATGTCCTATATGTAATAAAGAACTAGAAAGAATTAAAATATCATCTCGTGGTACGGTATATTGTCCTAATTGCCAAAAATAAATATGGTTATAAAAGAAATAAATGTAAAAAATATACTAACAAAATCGAATTTACCAGTATCAGATTATTCTGTTAATCCTTATGTTGGCTGTTCTCATTCATGTAAATATTGTTATGCCTCATTTATGAAAAGATTTACAAATCATCCTGAACAATGGGGAACATTTGTAGATGTTAAGTATTGGGAAAAAATCAAAAATCCTAAAAAATATGCGGGAAAAGACTTATTTATTGGCTCAGTAACAGATCCATATATGCCCCTTGAAGAAAAATATAAAAGGACAAGAGCTTTACTCGAAGAAATGCAAGGAAGTGGTTGTAAAATAAGTATTGCTACAAAATCAGATTTAGTAGTAAGAGATTTAGACTTAATAAAAACATTTCCAGAAGCAAGAGTATCTTGGTCTATTAATACATTAGATGAAGAATTTAGAAAAGAAATGGATCATTCAGTATCTATTGAAAGAAAAATAGAGGCAATGAAAAAATTTCACGAAACAGGAGTTAGGACAACTTGTTTTATATCACCAATATTTCCAGCGATAACAGACATTAAAAGTATCATATTAAAAACAAAAGATTATTGTAATCTTATATGGCTTGAAAATTTGAATTTAAGAGGAGATTATAAGGCTACAATATTAAAGTATATAAAAGAAAAGTACCCTAAACTATATCCTTTATATGATGAAATATATAACAGAGGAAATAGAGATTATTGGGAAAATTTAAATAATGAAATTGCTGAATTTTGTCAGGAGCAAAATCTTGAATATGTAAGAAATGATGATTCATTAAAAAGAGGAATAAATGAGCCACCAATAGTTGTAAATTACTTTTACCATGAAGAAATTAGAAAACGATAAAGCGAGGTGATAAGTAAATGATATTAAATGTATCAGGAAGAACAGATATAGTTGCATTTTATTCTAAATGGTTTATGAATAGATATAAAGAGGGGTTTTTTGATGTACGAAATCCATTCAATCCTAAAAGTGTATCAAGAATATATTTTGAAGATGTGGATGCCATTTTGTTTTGTACTAAAAATCCTATACCAATTATTCCATATTTAAAAGATATTGATAAACCAATATTGTTCCATGTTACATTAACACCGTACAAAAAAGATATTGAACCTAATGTTCCCAATAAAGAAACTATCATTGAAGCAATTAAAAAACTTTCCAATATTGTAGGAATAGATAATTTATATATTAGATATGATCCAATATTTTTAAGTGATAAATATAACCTAGAGTATCATGCAAGAGCATTTGATAGAATATGTAATTTGTTAGATGGGTATGTAAACAAAATAATTGTATCTTTTATAGATGATTATAAAAATGTTAGAAATAATGCAAATATATTAAAGCAAAGAGATTTTACTGAAAAGGATTATAAACTAATTGGAGAAAACTTTAGCAAAAGTGCAAAAGAACACAATATGACAGTACAAACTTGTTTTGAAGAAATAAATTTAGTCGAATATGGTTTTATTAAAGGAGAATGTCTATCACACGAACTGGCATATAAAATAACAGGCAAAAAATTTCCAAATTGGAAAGCAAGAAAGGAACAAAAATGTGATTGTGTGCAAATGGTAGATGTGGGAGCATATAATACTTGCCCTCATCATTGTAAATATTGTTATGCAAATTATAATGAAAGAACAATAGAAAGCAATATGAAAAATCATGATGATAATTCAAGTTTGTTAATTGGATATTTAAGTGATAATGATAAAATCACAAGAAGAAAAAAATAAAATTTAGGAGGAATAAAAAATGGATTTTTATGAAGCAATTGAAAAAAGAAGAACAGTTAGAGAGTTTTTAGATAAAGAGGTGGATTTTGAAACAATTAAAAGAATATTAGAAGCAGGTAATAAAGCACCAACTTGGAATCATAATCGTAATTGGAGTTATATTATCTTAAAAACAGATGAAGAAAAAGAATATGCTTTTGAATATGCAAAGAAAATAGCTGATAAATTTGACGCTGAAAAGTATCTAAATGTTCCAAGACCATACCCAATAACACTTGGTCAAAAAATGTATGCACACGCAATGCCAAGACAGTTCACAATGTTAAAAGATGCTCCTTATGTAGTAATTCCTGTGTTTAAATCAAAAGAAATAAATGGTGGAAAGGGAGTTTCAAGTTTAAATCCATTTTCAACAATTTGGTGTGTTATAGAAAACATATTTTTAGCAGCAACTGCTGAAGGGTTAGGTTGTTCTATGAGAATACCATTAAATGAGGAGCATGATATTGTAAAAGCAAAGTTAAAAGTACCACCAACATATATGATACCTGTATTTATCGGAATTGGTTATGCTGATGCAAATGAAAAAGAGTTAGAACAACAATACCCTGAAATTGAAAAGCAACTACACTTTGGTAAGTGGAAATAATGTTATAGAATGAAGACAAAACTGTATAATTATAGTCAAAGATAGTAATTCATAATGGATAAAGAAAGTTATAAAAGTAAAAGTCTGCAATATGGTAGTTTTAAAATTAAGGAGAGTTATGAGTAAGGTTATAAATATTAAAGATAAAAAAGTAACTATATATGATGAATATGATAGCAAGACAGAATTGCCTATTGTATTTTATAATTCATTTGAAAGTGATAACAAAGAATTATGGAATCAATGTAAAAAATTTAATTGCAAAGATTTTATATTGGTAATTATTGAAAATATAAAATGGGATGATGAAATGACACCATATCCAATTCCATCACTTTTTGAAGGTGATAAAGAGTGTAAAGGAAAAGCAGATGAATACATTTCATTTTTAATCAATGAAATAGTACCGAGAGTAAAAGAAAATATAAAAGCAAAACCTAAATATTTAGCTTTATCAGGATATTCTCTAGGTGGATTATTTTCAATATATTCAATGTATAAAACTGATATTTTCTCACGATATGTATCAGGATCAGGCTCTTTTTGGTATCCTAATTTTTTAGAATTTGTTACTGAAAATAACTATTTAAAGAAACCTGAAAAAATATATTTTTCATTAGGAAATAAAGAAAAAAATTCTAAAAATGTTACTCTTTCTACTGTTGAAAATAAAACTTTAAAATTAGTAGAACATTACAGGAAGTTGAAAGTTGAAAATATTTTTGAATTTAATGAAGGTGGGCATTTTAAAGATAACTATTTACGAATAGCAAGAGGCATAAAATGAATTTTAGAGTAAACGACAAATTACATGCAGGGTAAGTAATTAAGTTGAAAATTACTTGCCCTTTGTGATATAATCGAAACACAAGATAGTAATTTGTGGAGGAGATGATTATATGTCAAAAGTATGGTTTATAACAGGTGCTAGTCGAGGAATGGGATTAGAAATAACAAAGACAGCACTAAAAAATGGTGATTGTGTGATTGCTACAACTAGAAGTGAAAACGGATTAGATTTATCAAATGAGTATAAAGAAAGATTTTTAAATTTGCAATTAGATGTTGCTAATTTTACACAAGAACAAGTAAATACTGTAGTAGAAAAAGCAGTAAAACAATTCGGAAGAATTGATATATTGGTAAATAATGCAGGACATGGAAGAATAACAAACTTTGAAGAAACAAGCGAGGAAAATATTAGAGAAATCTTTGAATTAAATGTTTTTGGACTTATGAGAGTAACAAGAGCAATACTTCCAATTATGAGAAAACAGAAAAGTGGACATATATTCAATATTGCTTCAGCAGCAGGATATGGAGCAGGACCAGTAGCATATCATACATCAAAATTTGCAGTTACAGGGTTTTCAACCTGTCTAGCATTTGAAGTAGAGCCTTTTGGAATTAAAGTTACAAATGTTGCCCCTGGATTATTTAGAACAAGTTTTTATAATAAAGGTGCTATGAAAACAGAATTAGATATTCATATAAAAGATTATGATAGTTTTCGTTGGCAAGATGATTTTGTAAAAAATAATAGTAATCACGAACAACCTGGCGACCCTGTAAAATTGAGTAAACTTGTATATGAAGTATCTAAATCTTTAAATCCACCACTTCATTTACCTGTTGGAAAAGACGGCGTAGAAACGGTTGAAAGTTTAATAAATAAATTAGAAAAAGATTTGAAAGACTGGAAAGAAAAAGAAATAAATACAAGTTTTGAAGAATAACACAAATTACAATATATAAAGGAGCTTAGATATGATAAATATATTAGTTCATGGGCTAGGACAAAATGAAAGAAGTTGGGATAAAGTTAAAGAATTATTGAAAGAAAATAAGATTGAAGTTGAAACACCTAATTTATTTAATCTTGCTAAAAATTATGAATTGAGTTATGAAAATTTATATAGAATATTTGTTGATTATTGTAATAGCTTTAAAGAAAAATTAAATATAGTTGGTCTTTCTCTAGGTGGAATACTTACTATTGACTATGCGAACGAATATCCAGAAAAAGTTAATTCAATAATATTGAGTGGAACACCTTATGAGATACCAAAATCAATTTTTACTATACAAAATATTATATATAAATTTATGCCTAAAAAAGTTTTTGAACAAATTGGTTGTAGTAAAAAAGATTTAATAACTTTAATGAATTCTATGAAGAACCTAACTATACCTCAAAAAGCACCTAATATAAAATGCCATACTCTTATTATGTGTGGGGAAAAAGAAAAAAATAATATAAATATGAAAAGTGCTATTAAGTTAAATGAAGTTATAAGAAATAGTCAATTTGAAATTATAAAAAATGCAGGACATGAAGTCAATATAGATAATCCAAAAGAATTTGCTAATGTAATATTTAGTTTTTGGAAAGAAAATTAGTAGCACAAATTACAGTCTAATAATAATTTATAAAAAGTAAAGAAACCTTATAAAAACATTAAAGATAGCTACAATAAAAACATATCCTTTATTTTATAGAGAGTTGCTAGAAAAAATAGTAACTCTCATTTTTTATAAAAATTAATAAAATTTTAAATCTTTTTTTGCTTTTTTTAGGTTATTATATATATAAGCTAGTTTATATGGAAGGAGGCATTTATGTTTGCAAGATAAAGAATTAATTTATAAAATTCAGCATGGAAACAAAGAACTATTAGAAGAATTAATAAAAAAATACTATGATGACATTTATAAGTTCTGTTATTATAAAACAGGAAATGCCTTGATTTCTTACGATTTAACGCAAGAAACATTTTTAAAACTTATCAAATATATAGGTACTTATAAAGACAAAGGAAAGTTCAAAGGATATTTAATTACAATAGCAATAAATGTATGTAATACATATTTCATTGAAAAAGATGCAAATATAGAAGAATTGCAGAATAATGAAAATTATGATACCAAATATATTAAAAAAATAAATAATATCGAACAAAAAGATGTTATACAGAAAGCATTAGATGAATTACCAGACAAGCAGAAAGATATCATTATTTTAAAATATTATGAAGATTTAAAAATAAAAGAAATCGCAAAAATGCTAGGAGAGAAAGTACCTACAATAAAATCAAGATTAAAACAAGGAATAGAAAAGTTAAGTAAATATTTAAGGAAGGAGGATTTTTATGAGTGATAATTGGGATGAGATTTTAAAGAAAAATATCGTACCAGAAATAGATAAAAACAAAAAATATCAAGCAATAGAATTTTTAAAGACAGAAATTAAAAATACAGATATAGAAATAAAAGAAAGCTATTTTCAAAAAATAATAAAGCAGCTTCCTTTTATAAGCAAGAAAATCATACTTGTTCAATTTTTATTATTAATTTTAGGCTTATTAATTATCTATTATACTTCTTTTGAAAGTACAAGACTATTGTTATCATTAGTAATGCCAATACTTGCATTTTTCCAAGTAGCAGAAATACAAAGAAGTTTTAAATATAATATGTATGAAATTGAAATGGCTTGTAAAGTTAATTTAAGGGAAATAATTACCACTAGATTAATTATTATGACTGTTATAAATTTACTGATTATGACATTATTCGTCATAATAGCGGGAGCAAAATTTCAAGAAGGAATCCATTTACTAATAGTTTATCTTTTAGTACCATTTTTAGTTACAAATGTACTGACAATGGAAATATCAAAATTACTAAAAAGTAAACAAAATAATGTAGCAAATATCAGTATAGCATTAATAATTAATATGTTTCTATTTGTATCACACATAAGATTACCATACATCTATGAAAATTCTAGTATATTTATATGGATAATTGTATTGTTTATATCAGGATTTTATTTGATAAAAAATATATACCAAATATATGAAAAGGAGGATGAGTATATATGGAACTTACAATAGATAGACTAACAAAACAATATAAAAATAAAATTGCAGTAGATAGATTTTCTATCAATTTAAAAGAAGGAATTTATGGCTTATTAGGAGCAAATGGAGCAGGAAAAACAACTTTAATGAGAATGTTATGTGATATACAAAAACCTACTTCAGGACAGATAAAATATAATGGAAAAGATATTAAAGATTTAGGAGAAAATTACAGAGAAATACTAGGTTATTTACCACAAGATTTTGGATATTATCCAGACTTTACGGCTTATGATTTCTTAATGTATGTATCAGCATTAAAGGGGTTGACAAAAGAAACTGCAAAAATGAGAGTAAACGAACTTTTAAAAACAGTAGGTTTAGAAAATGAAAAGAAACAAAAAATAAAGACTTTTTCTGGTGGTATGAAGCAAAGGATAGGAATAGCACAGGCAGTTTTAAATAATCCTAAAATATTAATATTAGATGAGCCAACGGCAGGATTAGATCCAAAAGAGAGAATAAATTTTAGAAAATTAATTAGTAGTTTTTCAAGAGATAAAATTGTAATATTATCAACACATATTGTATCAGATATAGAGTATATTGCTGATGAAATTATTGTAATGAAAAGTGGAAATAAACTGTTAGAAGGAACACCAGAAGAATTATTAAATGAATTTAAAAACAAAGTATGGAAATGTATTGTATATGATAAAAATGAATTAGAAATACTAAGCAAAAATTATTGCATTGTAAATATGCACCAAGAAAATAATCATACAGAATTAAGAATAGTAAGTAATACAAAACCTAATTCAAATGCTACAAATGCCCTGCCTAATTTAGAGGACTTATACTTAGCTTACTTTCAGGATTCAGAAAGGAGATAGAATATGGTAGAATTAGTTAAGTTTGAATTAAAAAAATTATTCACTAAAAAGATGAATATTATCGTAATTATTGTTTGCTTATTTCTTATAACAATATTGTTTGGTCTTTCTGGAATAGATTTTTTAGCATCAGATGAGAATGGGAATAATTATAAAGGACAAGAAGCAATTAATTTGCGAAAAGAACAAATTAGCCAAATAAATGGAACACTAACAAATGAAAGAATAACACAGGAAATAAAAGATTTACAAGAACTAAAAGAAAACCCAGATAATTTGGTTGTAAACAGTTATGGCGAAGAAGATTTTTCACGAAAAATATATTATGAATATTTAGATAATAGATTAAATTTACTAACAAATATAAATAAAGTCTATGCAGGATATAGTTCAAGTTATATAAATGAAATATTAAATGTAGATTTAGAAAATTCAGAAGATTTTTATAATTTAAGAGAAAATGCAATTAAAAATAGTTTAAATCAAGACTATTCTGGAAATACATATACAAATCAAGAAAAAGAATATTGGCTAGAAAAATCTTCAGATGTAGAAACACCTTTTGAATATGATTTTTACTATGGTTGGTCTAATACATTTAATAGTTATCAAATGATGATAGTTACAATAATAGCAGTATGTATATGTTTATCTTCTGTATTTTCAGGAGAATACCAAAGTGGGGCAGATAATATTATTCTTACAAGCAAATATGGAAAAACCAAATTAATAACAGCCAAAATAATTTCTTCTTTTCTATTTGCAACTATTGTATTTGTAGTATATTTAATATTTGCAGTTGGAAGTGTATGGATAATGTTTGGTGTAGAAGGTTGGAATTTACCAATACAAATTATGAATATTTTAAGTGTATATCCACTAACATTTTTAGAAGCATTTTTATACAATGTAGGAATTTCGTATGCAATATTACTAGGTATGGTAGGATTAACATTATTTTTATCATCAAAACTAAAAGGTTCTATTGCAATATTTATAATTGATATTGCAATAATACTAATACCATCATTCTTTAGAATAACATCAGCATTTGGTATATGGAATAAAACATTGTTATTAATGCCATATAATTCAATTTGTAATAATTTTTCAAAAATGGTATCATATCAATTTGGAAATTTAGTTATAGATTTACCTTTAATGACTATAATTACTTATTTAGTTTTAATGTTTGCAACATTCTTCTTTGCAAGAAAAAGTTTCAAAAAACATCAAGTAACTTAGAATAGGCATAATATAAAATTTGATATTAGTTATAAAACTATATATACTAATATACATAAGAAGGCTGAAAGGAGAAAATTACAACAGTAACTTGTAAACAGTAAAGATTTTAAGAAAAGGAGGAACTACTATGAGTTCAAAGAAAATTACTTTAGGTTTGTTTATTATTTACTTGGTTGGTCTTACATGGGTAGTTGTCTTTAAAACACAATTTTCTTTAGGTAATCTTCCAGAAATGAGAAGTATTAACCTAATCCCATTTGCAGATTCAGTAATTGTAAATGGGAAAATTCGATACACAGAAGTTATCCAAAACGCATTGATTTTTATTCCTTATGGGATATTCATAAGTGCATTATGGGATAAGAAACCATTTATAGTAAAGGTACTTCCTATTATCTTAACCAGTTTTTTATTTGAAACAATACAGTATGTATTCAGTATTGGTGCAAGTGATATTACAGACCTTATTGCTAACTCACTTGGTGGTGTAATTGGTATTACAGTTGCTTTTGCATTTTCAAAGATATTTAAAGAAAACTGGAGAAAGGTTATAAACAAGTTCTGTCTTATAGGTGGCATTATTTTAATATCATTTGTGGTTATTATTCTTTTAGTCAATATGTAAAAAAATCACACAAAATTTAATTGATGTTTTAGGAAAGGAGTATTGAATTATGAGCTTTTTAGGAAATGTTTTATGGTTTATCTTTGGAGGGCTATTTAGTGGTCTTTCTTGGGTATTATCAGGTGTAATTTGGTGCATAACTATAGTTGGAATACCTTATGGTAGACAATGTTTCAAGTTTGCATCAATGTCTTTTGCACCATTTGGAAAAGAGATAGAATATGGTGGAGGAGTTCCCTCACTACTAGCCAATGTGATATGGATTATCTTTTTTGGTATTCCAATGGCTTTGGAGAATTTGATTTTTGGTTGTATATGGTGCATAACTATTGTGGGAATACCATTTGGGCTTCAGTTTTTCAAACTTGCAAAATTATCTTTAGCACCTTTTGGAGCAAGGATAGTATAACAAAACAGTACAAACAACAAGCATTGAATTAAAAATTGTGTGATTTTTAGGAGAGTGGCAGTCGCTGCTCTCCTTTAAGATTACTAAGCCATTTATAAAGGAAAGTAGAAATTTCTATTTTCTTTTTGTTTATATTTTTTTATAAAATGTATTGACAACTGTATATAAACAGTATATACTGTATATATACAGTAAAAGAAAAGAGGAATGATTATGAATATAATAATAAGTAATTCTAGTGATGTTCCCCTATATGAACAAGTAAAAGAGCAAATAAAAAATAAAATAGTATCTAATGAATTAAAAGCAGGAGAGATATTACCGTCTATAAGAAACCTAGCGAAAGACTTAAAAATAAGTGTAATTACAGCTAAAAATGCTTATGATGAATTAGAACGAGAAGGATATGTTCAAACAATTCAAGGGAAAGGAACTTATGTATCAAATAAAAATGTGGAATTAATAAAAGATGAGCAATTACAAAAAATTGAAGGGTTATTTGATACAGCTGTATCTATTGCAAAAATAAGTAACATATCCAAAAAAGAACTTCAAGAAATGTTAAATATTTTATATGGGGAGGAATAAGTAATGGAAAACATATTAGAAGTTAAAAATTTATCTAAAAAATATGAAGGGTTTGAATTAAAAAATATAAACCTAAAATTACCTAAAGGAATGATTATGGGTTTAATAGGAGAAAATGGAGCAGGAAAAACAACAACGATAAAATCAATATTAAATTTAATCAAAATTAATAGTGGGGATATTCAAATATTAGGATTAAACATGAAAAACAATGAAAGAGCGATAAAAGAAAATATAGGTGTAGTTTTAAATGACAATTTCTTTTCAGAATATTTGAATCCAAATGATATAAATAAAATAATGAAAAATATTTATAAAAATTGGGATGAAAAATTGTTTTTCAAATATATTAAAGATTTTAAATTACCAAAGGAAAAAATATCAAAAGAATATTCTAGTGGTATGAAAATGAAATTGAAAATTGCAGTAGCACTATCACATCATCCAAAACTTTTAATATTAGATGAGCCAACAAGTGGATTAGATCCAATAGCAAGAAGTGAAATACTAGATATTTTTCAGGAATTTATCCAAAATGAAGAAAATTCTATTTTAGTGTCTAGTCATATAACATCTGATTTAGAACATATTGCAGATTATATTACTTTTATAAAAGATGGAGAAATTGTTTTGTCTAAAACTCGTGATGATTTATTAGAGAAATATGGAATTGTAAAATGTTCAGAAGAAGAATTTAAGACAATAGATAAAAAAGATTACATTAAATTTAAGAAAAATAGATATGAATATGAAGTTTTAGTAGAAGATAAAAGAGAGTTCAAGAAGAAATATGATATTAAAGTAATAGATAAACCAACTTTAGAAGATATAATGCTAATTTATATAAAGGGGGATAAATAAGATGAATATTATAAAAGGCTTAATTACAAAAGATTTATTGCAATTAAAAAATTATAGAAAAACATTAATTCTATTTATATTTGTTTTTTTATGTACTGGACTAATACAAGAAAATGCAAATGGTGTAATAGCAATGACATCTATAATGCTAACTTTAGGATTTGGAATGTTTGGAGTAGCAACATTTAATTATGATGAACAAGCAAAAACTAACGGATATATTTTAACATTTCCACTTAGCAAAAAAGAGATAGTGTTGTCAAAGTATATTCTAATAATATGTGCAACAATTATAGGTGCAATATTAGGAATGATATTAAGCATAATTATAAATGTAGTAATGAGTTCCAAAATTCCAAATATTTATGAACTAATAACTACTATATTAGCAGGAATATTAGGAATAGGAATTATAGAGGCTATACAAATACCTTGTATTTATAAATGGGGAGCAGAAAAAGGTAGAATACAAATATTTGTAATTGCAGCAATAATTGTTCTATTAATTGGTGGATTTTTCTTAATAGGAAATGAAATGAATATAAAATTGCCAATAGAGAATATGTTAAGTATAGTGATGAATTATTTACCAATAATTCTAATACTTGCTACAATAATCATATACTATATTTCATATAGAATATCTATCAGAATATACAATAATATAGAAAATTTATAATAGTATATAACGAAAGAAGCTCTACATTTAAGTAGGACTTCTTTCTAATTTTAATGACTTACATAGCAAAGTGCTATGGACACTAATGTTTTATAACTTAATTATAAACTATTTTTGTTCGCTTCCAACATTTATTCCAAGATTACACCAATAAATAAAATTATTGTATATTGGAAATTTAGGTAACTATCCATTGTATCTTAAATTTGCTTTTTCTCTAGTCCATTTTGAAAATGTAGGTGAATAATTTGAAAACAGTATTAAGTGCAGATGTTGCCAAAGCAAAAAGTATGTTTATGTTTGTCAATAGTGAAAATGTTAATAAGTATTGCTTGTAGCAACGGACGATTCTTTATATAATATTTGTAAAGAAAGGAGTTGTTGTAAAATGTTAAAAGAAAACATTAGATTAATAAGAAAATCAAAAGGGCTTTCACAGGAAGAACTTGCTATAAAGTTAAATGTAGTTAGACAAACAATTTCTAAATGGGAACAAGGTTTATCTGTTCCTGATGCAGAAATGTTAATTACAATCTCAAAAGTTCTTGAAACACCTGTAAGTACATTGCTTGGAGAAAATATTTCCGAATCCAAAGTTGATGATATAAAAGCAATTTCTGAAAAATTAGAGGTAATAAACTTACAACTATCACAAAGAAAGAATGAAAGAAGAAAAATAGTTCGATGGTTGCTAATCTCATTGTGTATAATTATAATAATTATTTTCATATCTTTAATTTTATTAAACAGTCCATACTTAAATTGGGATTATAATAATCCTGAGAATGCTGTTTTAGGAGTTGCTTTTCATTCTTTTGAATGGCTATTTATCAGAATAGCACTGATTATCTTTATTGGGTTAATCATTGGAATTTTGCTGACTAAAAAGAAAGATTAAAATTAGATATTGAAGCCAAAAATAATTTTTCACTTGAATTAGCCAAAGATATTTTATCTGGAAAATGATGAGAAAATGAAGTTTAAGATTTAAAAATTTTGCACGAATTCTGCAAGATAGCAATTTAGGCTATCTTGTTTTTTAGTTTAAATTATGCTATAATTTTTTTAAATGATGCTAAATAAAAATTTGTATATTTAGGAGAAAACAAATGTTCAAATTACATTCAGAATATAAGCCAACAGGTGACCAACCACAGGCAATAGAATATTTAAGTAAGGGAATAGAAGAAGGCAAGAAATTCCAGACACTTCTAGGTGTTACAGGTTCTCGGAAAAACATTTACTATGGCAAATATTATACAAAAAGTGCAAAAACCAACACTTGTTTTAGCACATAATAAAACCTTAGCAGGACAATTATATAGTGAATTCAAAGAGTTTTTTCCAGAAAACAATGTTGAATATTTTGTGTCATAGTACGAGTGTTATCAATAAAGCCCTATTTTTCAAGCAATAGAGGCTTTATTTTTCGGACTATATGGACTATGTAATACTGAATAATACAAGATTAAAAAAACAAAATAGGTGAGTGAAGTTAAAAAAAATTCGTGTAAATGAAATATATATTATTTTAAAATAGGAGGAATGATAAAATTGGAAGATGCCAATGATTTTTCAACAATAGAAATTGATAAAATATTTGATCAATTAGCAAACGAACTAAAATTAAAAAGTTCTGTTAATGAAAATGAAAATTCAGAAATAAAAAATAGCAAAGGTAGGTGATGCCAAATGTGAACGAAGAAAAACAGGTTGCATATTATGCAATAATTCCAGCTACAATTCGTTATGATGAAAGGTTAAAATATGCAGAAAGACTATTATATGGAGAAATTACAGCTTTAATTGGAAAAGAAGGATATTGTTTTGCGACTAATTCATACTTTGCAAACTTATATAATGTAATACCAGGAACAATCTCAAGATGGATTTCACATTTATCGAAATTAGGTTATATAAATGTTGAACTAATTAAAAATGATAAGAAAGAGATAACAGAAAGAAGAATTTACATTACAGATATAAGTTGTAGGAAAATTGTGCAAGATACCTATAAGCAAAATAGCACATACCCCTATAAGCAAAATAAACAATACCCTATGAGCCAAAAAGCTAAAGATATAAAGATAGATAGATTCTTTTATTTAATTATAAATAATAATAAAAGCGAATTGAAAAAAGAATTTAAAGAAATTCAAATATATCAAGAGTTTTATGAACTTTTAATAAAATTTGAATTTAATTATACTGAAGAAATAATAAAAACATTTAGGGATGAAAATATTGAAAAACTAAAGATTATAATTTATACACTTAAAGAAATGTTTTTTAAAAACAAAAGATTATTACAGAAAGCTACAAGAGAAAATTTTTTAGATGTTTATGAGAATTGCAAAGGATTTGAAAATTCTTATAAAAATACTGAAAATGAAATTAGAAATTTTTTTGACTATTATTATACAAGTCTAGTAAGAAAATTAGAAGCTAAATAAATAGCTTTTATTTTTTTGCTTTAAATGGAGGTTTTAAATGATTGAACCGTACAATTTAGATACAAACAACAACCTAAATCAGATGCTTGGTAATATGATGGAAAATGCTTTTTTTTTCTAATTATATTATTTGCAGTATGGATTTTTGTTAGTTTAATAATTTGGCTATTCGGAAGCCGTATTAAGTCCGAAAAAGTGATTAAGTTTGGAATGAAGAATTTGATAATAAGTGCTTTAATACAAATTTTTATTTTAGCAATACCAGTAGTTATTACTTTTTTTTAGTAGTATAGGTAAAATAAAAAATGTTTTAAATTACTATGTTTTATATAAGAGCAGTTGCCATTCTAGTTACTTTTTTTATAAGTAATGGAGGAATGAACAAATGCAATTAAAACAAAAAGCATTAAATTTGAAATTAAAAATATCTAGTATAGCAATACCTTTTATGGTAATGTTGTTAAATGTTAAAACTTATGCAACATCAACAATAGGAACGCAAGAGGTTGAAACAGCTACACAAAATATAAGGGATGCAGTAATAAAATTAGCAATGCCAGTTGGAAGTGTGTTAATGTTTGTAAGTATTGTTATTATTGCAATTAAATTAATTGTAAATGCCAATAATCCAAATAAGAGATCAGAAGGAATTGGTGGACTTGCTTGGGTAGCAGCTGGATTTATGTTGTTATCTCTTGCTTTAATTGTTTCAGGAATAGTATTAAGTGTAGCAACAAATGGTTCTGGAGCAATGGTAGGTGGAGGAGAATCAGTATAGGAGGAAAATATAGATGAGGATATACAAAGTACCTTATGCTTTTAACCATGAAGAAAAAATATTTGGAGGTTATCTATCTTTAAGACAAGCAATATATCTGATATTTGGAGCTTTATCAGTAGGAATATTTTTTATACCATTAGTTAATATTTTTATAAAGTCATTATTATTTTTACTGATAGCTACAATGTTTGTATTATTTGCTTTTCTAAAAGTAGATGAAACTTATGCAGATAAATATTTTATTTACATCATAAAATTCCTATTTAGAAAAAAACAATTTATATTAGAGAAAGGTAAGGAAGAATAATGATAATTACAATATTTTTTGCATTAGCAAGTATTTCGCTAATAATATTTGTACCAATATATTTAAAGAAAAAGAATAATTTATACAAGTACAAGCCACAAGAGAAAATGAGTCTAAAGAAACAAAAGAAAACAATAAAAAATATTTGGGAACTTGGAGATTTTGCAAATTCTATTTTCTGGGTAAGTAACAAATATGTAATGATTATCGAACTTGGAAGTATTGAATATAAACTTATGAATGATGAAGAACAGGACAACATTGATAATAACCTAATGAAAATATCAAAAACATTTAAGAATCAAGTTCAGTTTTTTAGTACCATAGAGAAAATAGACACAAGTTACAAGATAGAAGAAATTAGAAATAATATAAATAAACAAAAGAATAGTAATATCAAGGAATATGGAGAAAGCATAATAGAATATTTAGAAAACATTATGCAAGAAGAAAATTTATATGTTAGAAAAAATTATTTAATTATTGAATCAAAAGAGCCATATAATAAGGCTTTAATTGAACTTAAAGAGTTTTATGATGATTTAAAATATAATTTAACACTTATAAAAATAAAAACAACATTGATAGATGAGCTAGATACAATAGAACTTATTTATAGAGAATTAAACAAAGGAGATAATGAAAAAATAAGAAAAATAATACAGGAGGGAGGTATGGAGTTCTATGTTAAATCAAAGAGTAAAACATAGGAAAGGTGAAAAGAAAATATCTTTAGAAAAGGCTAAAAAAAGAGAAAATAAAAGAAAAAAAGATAATATTTTTGATAAAATGCCAAACCTAATTGAATTAATGATTCCTGACTGTGTAGATGAAAAAAGAGATTATATTGTTCTAGGAGATAATAAGTATTCTAGAAATTTTGTAATATCTACATATCCAAATAAAATATTTTTAGGTTGGCTAGATAGAATATTCTCACTTTTGGGAGATGTTTCATTAAGTATTATGGTTAGACCTACAGATCAAGATACAGTTGTTAGACAATTAAATAAAAAAGTTACTATACTGGAATCTGAAAAGCAGACTTATGAGAATAAGGGAACTATTGATTTAATACACCCAATACAAAAAATGATTTATGACTATGATGAAATCAGAAATTTAGTACAGACATATAATGATAAATTATTTTTCGTAAGTATTTTCTTTAGAATAAATGCAACAAATTTAGAAGAATTAAATACAAAAAGTAATTTACTAAAAAGTGAGTTTGCAAAAATATCAGCAAAAGCAAGATGTTTAAATTTTAGACAATTTGAAGGTTTAAGAGCAAATCTTCCATTTGATACTTCTAACATTATAGATTATGAAAGAAATGTAACAAGTGAAGGATTAGCTACAATGTTTCCTATTGCTAATTCTAATACAGAATCAAATGTAAACGGTGTTCCAATAGGAAGAAATTATTTTACTGGGCTTCCTGTTTATCTAAACACTTTTGATAAAAGTTTAACAAATCCTCATATTGTTATTTTAGGAATTACTGGTGCTGGTAAGTCTGTAACAATGGATACTCTATCATCAAGAAGTTTGGTTACAAGGAATACTCAATCAGCAATTTTAGACATAGAAGGTGAATATGTAAAAAGAACAGAAAGTTTAGGTGGAAGAATAATAAAGATAAAACAAGGAATGAGTGCAGGAATTAACTTATTTGATATTGATGTAGAAATAGATGAAAATGGAATGGAAAAAGTAAATATCTTGAACAAAGTTGCAGAAATAAGAGCAATTTTATCTGCCATTATGAGAAACTATATGGATAGAAGTTTAAATGCAAAAGAGTTAGTGGATATAGAAGAAAGTGTAATTGAAACATATAAAGAAAAAGGAATCACTACAAATAAAGAAAGCATTTATGAAAAAGAAGGAGGGAAAATAGGAGAAAAATTAACACTGGGAAAAATAAGAAAAAAGATGCCAACTCTTTCAGATTTTCAAAGAATATTAACTACTAAAAAGAACTCAAAAGAATTAGCAGAAATTTTATCTGGCTTTTTAAAGGGAAAGTCTTTGGGAATGTTCGATTGTCAAAGTAATATTAATGTAAATGATGTTTATATAGATTTTGATATATCAGAAATAACAGATGAAGTAACTAGATTTTATGCCTCAATGGTAATTACTACATGGATAACTGAAAAATATATGAAAAGGTCAGAAATATATGAAGAAAAAAGCGTTTATGTAGATGAGGCTTGGGTGATTTTAAAGCATAAAGAAACGGCAGATTTTATTGAACAACTTGCCCGTAGAGCAAGAAAAAGAGGGGTAAGACTTGTGTTAGCAAGCCAGAATACAGAAGAATTTACTTCAACATCTCAAGGAAGAGCTACACTAAACTCTTGTGGTACAGCTATTATAATGAAACAATCACCAATGAGTGTAGATAAAGTAATTGAATTTTTTAAGCTATCTAAAGGAACTCGAGATTTCTTATTACAAGCAAGAAAGGGTGAAGCAATTTTATATATGGAAGGAAAAGTATCAGCAATCACAATAGAAGTGTTAGAAAAAGAAAAAGAGATGATTAAGGTGTAAAGGAGGTAAAAAGTGAATATATCTAAAAAGATTATTTCAAGTATTTTAATTATACTTGTTTTTTTTAGCTTATTAATTCCTAATACATCACAAGCGAGCATTTTTGATGATGATGAAGATGAAGCACAAAGTGAAATTGAAGAAACAATCGACAATGATGATGGAGGATTATTTGAAAAAATTATTGCAAAGCTAATTGGTGGAATTGCAGCTACGATATTTGATTTAACAACCAATGAAGACTTTGGTATGGGTTTTAAAAATTATGATGAGTTAATCTTTGCAAAAGATGCAACAGTTATTTCACCATTTACAGATGAACAATGGGATTCAATGATGGACTGGTACAAAATAATGTCTTCTATTGCAGGAAGTATTATTCTTATTGCAGTAGTAGTTGTAGCGTACAAAATGATAATTAGTGGATATAGTGCTGAACATAGAACAGAAGCCAAAGACAGTATTATGAGATTATTTTTCGGAGCAGTTGCAATTGTGTTTGCACCATTGTTTGTCAAGTTCTTGCTATTTTTGAATAATAATCTAGTTCACATGATAGTAGGATATGCTAATGGAAGTTTAGATGAGTTACTAGGTAATGGAGTAGTTACTAATATTCAAACTGGTAATGCTATTGCAACAGCTATTGTTATTGCCTTATTTGCTTATCTATTCTTTAAATTAAATGTAAAATTTATAATCAGACAATTTACAATTTTAGTATTTTTACTATTTACTCCAGTAGTAGCAGTAATGTGGATGCTAAATAAAAGAACGATTGGAGCAGCAATATGGTTTGGGCAAATTTTAATAAATGTATTTATGCAGTTTATCTATGCTTTTTTATTTTTAATTTATATGGAATTTCTACCTCAAAGTGGGGGCTGGGCTACATCAATTTTATGGGCAATGATGATTCTTCCAATCGCAGATGCTTTACAAAATACATTACAAGACCTTGTATCTCGTATAGCTGGTGTAAATAATGATGAACTAGCAAATAGAGGAATTGGTATGGCAGGAGCTATGGCATATAGTATAAAAACTATTGCATATCAATTCAAAGGTTCAGAATCTCAAGTAAATAATAACAGTAATCAGACAAGTTTATTAGGAAGAATATTTAACAATAATGAAACTAGCCAAATTACTCCAATGAAAACAAATCCTATGGAAACTAATAAAATGAATACAACACCAATGAATAGCTTAAATACAGAAAGTGAACAAGGAAAAGAAAATAGTAATAATCTTCAAAAAGAAGAAACAAGCAAAAAGAATAGTAATATAACAAATATGAGTAGAAAAGCTTTCAACACAGGTAAGGAGTTTTTAAATATGGGTATGTATATGGCTGAAGGAAGAAATTTTGATACCAGAAGAAATTACAATAGAAATAATGTAAATGATACTAGAAAAGAAGACTTTAAGAAAAAAGATAATGAGAACAGTACAATTATAAATATACAAGAGGATGATGAAGTATGATAAAGAAGAAAGCCAAAAACTTCTTAAAGAAAAAAATAAAAACAGCAATCATTCTAATATTAAAGCCTTTAATTGTACCGATTATCATTATATCAATTATATTTCTTTTCGTTTGCTATATAACAGACATATTATATTTAGGAGATAAACATAAGGATAAAGTAGATATGAAAGAAGAAGTTAAATACTATTATGCAGATGAAGAATATACAGAAGAAGATAGTAAAACATTTTTTGAAAGTGTAGCAGATTTTTTAGATAGCATATTTGGAGTAGAAATATTAGGCAATGCAGACTTCCCTGTAGTTGGAAAAGGCAGAGGAGATATTACAAGTTACTATGGTTATCGTAAAGCTCCTACATCTGGAGCATCAACATATCATAGTGGCATTGACATAGCAGCACCAGAGGGAACAAAATTAGTTGCGATTTTAGATGGAAAAGTAACTAGAACTTCTTGGGGTGGTGCTGGTGGATATACAATAACAATAGAATCAGGAGAATATAGTTTTTCTTATTGTCATAGTGATCCTAATTTTATTGTTAAAGTAGGAGATGAAGTTAAAAAAGGACAAGTTATAGGAAAAGTAGGTCCTAAAAATGTTTATGGAGTACCAGGAAATCCATACAAGGATAGTCAAGGTAATCCAACAAACGGGGCTACAACAGGTTGTCATTGTCATTTTACAGTAAAGAAAAATGGTGAAACAATAGATCCATTAACTATTTTAAAGTAAAGGAGGATTTTTTAGTGGTAGTTATTTATACAGGAAGTAATGAAATAGATAAAATTTTAGAGGCAGAAATTAAAGGTAGTATGGTTGTAAGTTATGAAGATTTTATAATAGAAGATGATAAATTCAAAGACCAAACAGTTATATTAGGAGCAAATTCTATTGAAAGAGATTTAAAAGAATATCTATTTTTATTACGAAGTAAGAATATTAGGGTTATTCTATTATTAGATAATGACAAAAATGAAAAAACAAAAACAGCATTAGAATATGGCATATATGATTTAGTGTTTGGAAATTTTTATCCAAGCCAAATAGTAGAAATATTAAATAATCCTAAACGATTTTCTGATATTTCTAAAATATATCGAAGATGGTTTGATATACATATAAAAAAGAATAGAGGGAAGGACTATAAATATGAAAAAAAGTAAAATTAAGCTAATAGCAATAGGAATTATTTTATTGATTATAATTTTAGCAGTGATAATATCAATAATAGTTTCAAAATTTAGCAAAGATAACAATATTGATAACAACATAATATATGTAAATGATATTCCACAAGAGGTAACAGTAGATTCAGAAGATGATATTGTTTTAGCCGATGAAGAAGGTGTAATTGGAACATTAGAAATTCCTAAAATTGGAGTATCAGCACCAATAAAAGAAGGAACAGACTGGGAAACTATGAAAGACTATATAGGACATTTTGAAAATAGCAGTATTTGGGAGGGCAATGTTTGCCTTGCTTCTCATAATAGAGGTTCGCTTGTAAAACACTATTTTGAGAAGATTAATGAATTAGTAAACGGAGATACAATTATATATAAGACAGTTCTAGGGGAAAGAACATACCAAGTGGTATCAACAAAAGAAATTACCAACACAGATTGGTCAATTACAGAAAATACAGAAGATAAAAATATTATTACATTAGTAACTTGCATTAAAAATCAACCAGAAAAAAGATTTTGTGTTGTAGCTGAAGAAAAAATATAGCTAAAATTTTTTCTCACATTGTAAATTAAATCATATAAATTCTATACTTGAAATTAAAAAGGAGGAATTTGTATGGTTAAGAAAATAATATTAGTTATAGTTTTATTTGTTACCGTAGGAGTAATAGGTGGAATGAGTTTTTTAAATTATAAATTTGACAATAGTGTAGAAAATGAAAATGTATTAGATATAGGAAAATTACAAAATAAAGTAGGTAATACATTAAAGCAAGAGGTCAATGAAATAAAAGATAATTTGAATAATTTAACTGAAAAAAATACTACTACTGTAAATAAAGATACTGTAACTAAAAAAGAAGAAAAACAAGTAAATGATAAAAATGTAAATACAACAAAAACTAATGTAAGTAAAAATAATACCAAAGAAAATAAAAATACAAATGGAAAGGTTGTAATAACAAACAATAAAAACACACAAGATAAAGTAGATAATAATAAAACAGAAGAAACACCAAAGACAGAAGAAAATAAAACAAAAGAGCCTATATATAATAAAACAGAAACTAATCGAATGATTGAATGTATTGATAAATATTCAAAACAGAATCCAGATTTAATAGGAAAAAATGGAGAAAAATTATATAAAATAAGAGTTTCAAAAGATGCAATGCAATACAACTGTTTTTATCCATTTAGAGAAAGTCAAATTGAAGCAAAAGTTGCAAATGTATTTTCTTGTACTTTCGTGATATATGCAGTAGATGTAAATGGTGTTACAAAATATTATATAGGCATAGAATAATAATTTAAAATTGAAAGAAGGATTGGTTATCAATTCTTCTTTTTTAGAAGGGAGAAAATGAAATATGAAAGAAAAAACTAAAGTTGTTATTATACTTATTACAATACCATTAAGTATGACAGTTTCAAGTACAATAATCTCTGATAAGAAAAATAAATGGACACAATTTTCAGTTACATTACCAGTATCAAAAAAGCAAATAATATCAAGTAAATATATTGCATATTTATTTTGGACTATAATAGGAGTAATTGTAGGAAATTTGATATGTTACATTATATTAGCAATAACCAATGTTAGTGATACAAGTATAAATATATTCACAGGATTTAGTATTATAATTGCTCTTTTAAGTGGAAGTATTATAATGCCTTGTAATTTTATATTACCAGAAGAAAAGTCAATAATTGGAACAATACTTGCATACTCTCTGACATCAGGATTTTTAGCATTATCAATTTTTGCATTAAATCAAATATTTAATGTAAGAGATAATATGACACAAACATTAATTATTTGTAGTGTAATAAGTTTAATAGTTTTCATTATATCTTGGATAGTTTCAAGTAACAAAATAAAAAATTTTAATTAAATAGAATTTATAAAAATAGCAGATAATCAGAGTTATCTGTTATTTTTCGCTTAAAATGGAAAAATAATTAAATATTTGCTATAATAATACAGAATAAATAAAAATGAGGTGCGAAGATATGAAAAAAATAT
>CAMMHE010000024.1 GCA_946496575.1 uncultured Clostridium sp.
TAATTACATCTAACAATAAAATCAATCTTCCCATTAAAACTAACATATCTTTTTCGGTTAATTTATTTAATATAGCTGTTGCTAAATGTGTTTTACCTACTCCAGATTTTCCTGTAATAATAAGACCATTTTTTTGATTTTTATTTATACATTTTTTAGTAAAATCTTTTGCAATTTCTACTTCTTTCTTATTAATTTCTGTTATTATAAAGTTTTCAAATTGATAATCTTGTATTCGGTTACTACTATAATTTTGTATATAAAATTGCCTAATCATTTGTTCAAATTGTTTCCTTTTCTTTTGTTTCTCTTCTTTTAAATCAATTTCATTCCAATAATCCTTTGACTCTTTACAACCACATCTTTCATACTCTATTGAACTCAATGGCATATTTGCATATAAATAATCTAAGCCTATTGGTTTTAAATCTTTTCCACAAAATTTGCATTTATTGTGGAAAATCTCCTCTTTAGAATTACATTTCATATTTTCTAAATCCATTTGTGTTCTCTTCTTCCTTTCTTATTTCTTTTCTTTTATTTTCTTTATTCTCTTCTTCTCCGTTACATAACGTTACTGTAACGTTGCTCTTTCTATTTTCACTTTTCAACTTTTCACGATATTTTTGTTGTCTTAATCTACCTTGTTCTTTATATTTTTCATATGTTTCAATACTTTGATATTTATTCCAATTTTTAATTTTGTAAACTTCATTTTCTAGAATAATCATTTCTAATTCTAAAAATTTTTTAATTATTTCTTCCATTTTTTCAAAAGACTTTCCCATAATCTTTGAAAAATATTCAATTGTCATTGGTTTATTCTCACCTATTACTAAATTACCTTCTTTATTACATTCCATAGCAATAATTAATAATTGTATCCATACTCTAATATATGTATCTCCATCAGGCTCTTTAAGTAATATTTGAATTTTCCTATTTGCAAATAAATTTGCATCAATTTTTAACCATTGTAGCTTGTACATTGCCTCCTTTCCTCTCTTTCCTTAGAATTTAAAGCATAGATTGTAATTCCATATTCCTTAAATATTCATCTAGTGCTTGTACTCTAAATAAATATTTTCCACCAACTTTACAATATGGAATTTGTTTTTTCCTTACCAGTTGATTTATTAACCAATATGAAATCCCCAAATATTCTGATGCTTCTTTCATCGTTAGTGTAGTTCTTTGAACTTGATTATTAATCATAATGCTACCTCCTCTCTTTTGAATTTAGAAGGTTCTTCTCTCCCCTTCTACTATAAAGCCCAGAACAACTGTTAAAAACTGAGCTATTTTTTAAAATTTTTTTATTTTTTTATTTTATTCTCTTCTTTTATAGTGTTTTCAATAGTTATATGGTTTTTGATTTGTAATTTTTATTGCATTTTTCACTATATTTTTGTATAATTAAGATACTTTGTTAGCAATTTTATTTTATAAGATATATTGCAATTTATATTTTGAGGTGTTTATATGTTAAGAGAAGATAATATTCCAATAAAAGATTACTTTAACATTTGGTTTAATAGGGAAAAAAGAAAAGAGTTTTATACAACTTCAATTTCTTTGTATAAAACTACTTTTAATCATGATAAAGGTAATAGATTCTCAAATATACTTTTTAATGATTCTAAGAACGATAAAGAGATTTATTTTTCCTCAGCCACTTTATTAGAGCCTTTTGAAGAAAGTTATGGAACTTTTTTAATAAAATTTCTTAATGCGAATTTTGCGTCTTTTAAAACATCTTATCGTACTTTCTTCTGTTTTTATGGTTTCTCTATTTTATGTGAATTTTATGCATCTATTCCTTCATTAAAATTCTTTAAAACGGAAGATGAATTTATAGAAACTTATCAACCAATTTTTAATAAAGTTAAACCTAAGTTAAAAAAATTACAATATTTGATAAAACAATGCGTAGACTATATGTATAATTTAAATAATGATTCAATAGATAAGAATTATACACCTTTAGAAAAGTATCTTTCTTATTCTATTTTTAATAACTTATTTAAATATTCTACAAACATAGAAGTATATTATTATCAACAATTTGCACATGATATATACCATATATCTTCACAATCTATAACTCCTAAAATTGTTAGAGAACATCTAAAAAATGGAATAATAACTCTAGGTGATAGCCCTGTCTTTCATACTTTATACTTATCTAATATATTGTATATTTCTTTATTTGAAATAGCCACAAATAAGAATATAAAAATTAAAATTTGTAAAAACTGTGGTAAATATTTTATTCCACTTAAAAATAACGAAAAATATTGTGATATTGTATATTGTAAAGATGAAGTAACTTGTAAAAAGATTGGTGCTAATAATTCTTATTCAAAAAAGAGAAATACTATTGAAGGAATTAAATTTTATAGAAATAATTATCAAAAAAGATTAATGCAAGTTAAAAGATCCAATGATGAACAAGTTAAAATAGCGTTTGATAATTGGAAAAAACTTGCTAGAGAAAAAATTAAAGAATTTAATAATAATAAAATTTCAGAAGAGGATTTACTAGACTGGATGAAAAAAATATAGAAGCATAAAATAAAGATAGAGAATTTCTCTATCTTATTTCTTTTTTGAACTAAAATACTTTTCTTTAATACCTGGACATAAATTCAACAATTTTTCAACATCTTCTCTTCCCACAAAATGTAGTGTAAATGGAATAAATTTGCTCCTTCTATTGTCAAATTCACAAATACTATTCCACCAATCATAAAATGATGATGTGATATTTCTATTAGTAAAAATAATATAATGACTTGGTTTATGTTGTACTACTTTAATTATTTCATCCCAGATTTCTACTCGTGACAAATTTTTGTTTATGTCTTCGGAGTATTTACACTGCATTATCCACATTTCATCAGGCAAATCCAAGAAATCAATATTAACTTTATCAATTGCAGGCCATTTCCAAACATAATCTCTTCCAGCATCTCCTCCTCCTCTTGGATGGAAAGATCCTTCTTTAGTCATTTTTATTTCATTTATTAACTCTGAACATAAATTTTCAAATGCTTTATCTTTTGCTATTTCTTCGCCAGTTAATTTAGTGTTAATATTTTTCCAATCTATATAATTTATTTCTTGTGTTTCTAATTCCTCATATTCTTCTTTTGAAATTTCTTCTATCCTAGACTTAATATTTTGTTCATCATCTATAATCCATACTTCATCACCATCAATTTTTTCATCCATCACTACATAATTTTTTAAAGCAATATAAGTATTATTACGATGGTTATACATAGTTAACTTACAATTAATTAAAGATTCCTTTACACCTTTTATAAGTAGCTTTACCCTTTTACGATTAATTGGTGTATCTGTTAAAATTCCCATATTTTGATTATCTTCTATTTCTATACAACATGTATATCTTCCTTTATATGTTCCATCACTCGTATAGACTATACAATTCGCTCCATTTAATCTATTCATTATTACTTCTATCCTCTTTATATATATAATCATCTGGGAATATTTTTAAAATCCAATTTTGTAAATCTTTTATTAAATTATTTCTTTTTAAGTCACTGTATGAAAATATAATATTTATTACTCTTTTATAAAAATTTAGGAATCTTTCTTGTATAAATTGATCATTTGGTAATTCTTCGCTAAAAAACTCTATATAATCTTCTATAAGCCAAAATCTTAAGTCTAAGTAGCTAATAGTATATCTAAAAATATTTGTTCCAGCAATTAAAATAGCCATATCTCTTGATAACTTATATACATCATTTTCATTTAATAATTTTTTATTTGATTTTATCAACAATTCAATATCAAGTGTATTTTCATTTATTATTTTATTAAATTCATTAATAGCTTCAATTATTAATTTTACATTTTTTCCGTATCCAGTAAAAATATTATTCATCCATTCATTGCTTACTAATGGTATATCAAATATCCCTTCTCTAGTTAAGTATTTTACTAATTTATTATTATTACTATTCTCTATAATAAGCAATTGATTTCCTAATTTATATCTTTTACTTTTGTCTCTTGCAGTATAAAAATATATCAGATTAACTATATCATTAATTTTCTTAAATGCTATATTACATATAAATTCACTATCACTCTTATAAGCTTCTATTTTCTCCACTTTAACATATACGTCATTTTCTTGAATTTTATCTAGCTTAAAAAAATCTTTTTCAAATTTCGTACATTCAGTTTGCAAATATTTATCTATATTTATTTTTAATTCTTTCCCTTTTATAAATGTTAAATTAGAGACGTTCATTACATTTTGCTGTTGTAAATCAACATTTTCTATTTTTATAAAAACATTATATATTTCTTTTTTTATGATTTTTGTTTTAATATATTCTATTGTTTCATTTTCTACTTCTTTTATCTTACAGTTATCTATATTTTGAATCCTATCCTCAGACAAAGAATCTACTATATATTCCACTGTACAATATGAAAAAAATATATTTAAGTCATTTTTTATCCAATTTGCATTTATCTTTGTTTTTTCATCAAGATATTTAAACGCTATCTTATTATATTTTTCTTGAAGTTTTTCATATTTTTCTTTAGTTGCCTCATACCCATCTTCAATTTTTATTAAATTTATATATTCATTTCTTAACTTATTGTACTCTATATCTTTTTGTATTGCATTTTTAAATTTAACTACTAATTCATTTCCAGCATTAACAGTTTTACCATTTCTTATCCAATCTAAAAACTCTTCTTCTATATGTTTAAAAATCTCATTTTTCATTTCATCAAATTTTTTTATAGTAAAAAAGAATTTTTTATTATATTCATCTATATATTTTTCCGTATAAAATCTTTTTATTTGCTTTATACTATTTTTAATGAAATTTTCTGAACATTTCGTTTTATTAATTTCTCTTAATAAGTTATTTCTTATTCTATAAAGTAAAAAATATGTTGGTCGATTTATATATATTTTTTTGATTGCTTCTCTATCTTTAAACAATTTTTTTACTTTAATATCAAAGTCCTCTAAATATTTTTCATCTTTATATTTATTAATAAATGTCTTAAAATTTTCCTCAATTTTTTCTCCCTTTACATTTTTTTCTTTATCAAAATCTAAAAAATCTACATATTCTACCATTTCTTCCCTTAAATAATATTCATAAAGTGTTATTAACAACATTTTACTTTCTATTTGATCCAAATTTAAAATATTTTCTTTTTCTTCCATCACTATATTTAATCTTCTAATTCTTTCTTTTATTAAATCTCCAGCCAATGCCTCTCTTAATTCTTTAAAATTATTAAGTTCAAGATCAATTTTTTTTTCTTCATCTATATTTGGATATGCATTATATAATAGTGATAATTCTATTCTTTTCATTAGATTATCTATTCCATCCAGAAGATAACACTGTATCTTTTCATTCAACAAATATCTTTCTGATATTGAAGTATATGTGTGTTTAAACATTTATGTCCCCCTTTTCTATTACTCTTATTCTTATAACAATTCGAATTATATCAAATATCTTTGACTTTTACAACATTACATTTTATCTAGTATTTTAATGTTTTTCATATATTATTTTATGAATTTTATTGTAATCTTTGAAAGTAGCTAAAAATAAACAAAAATAGCTGGTAATTTATCAAAAAATACTATATAATACACATAAATACTTCTCCCTTCCATAGTTATACTTGAAAGGAGGTGAAATAAGTAATGGCTGGGAGTATAGAAAAAAGAGGAAAAAATAGTTACAGGTTAACAGTATCAGAAGGATTTGACTTAAACGGAAGACCAATGATACACAGAAAAACTATTCATGGAACTAAAAAAGAAGCAGAAGTTGAACTAGCAAAATTTGTTACTGAAGTTCAAAACGGTTTAGTCATAGATGGTAAATCTCTTAAATTTTCTGAATTTGTTGAAGTATGGAAAAGAGATTATGGTTCAAAAGAATTAGCTCCAACAACATACAAAAGATATTGTAGAATGTTAGAAACAAGAATTTTACCTTATTTTGGACATTTCTATATTAACAAAATTAGACCAACTGACATTATGAAATTCTATGACTTACTTGAAAAAGATACTCAATTAGTTAGAAAAAAAGGTAACAATGGTTCAAAAACTAAAAAGCCTTTATCTGGTAAAACTATTTTAGAACATCACAGATTATTAAGAGCAATGCTTCATAGAGCAGTTTACTGGCAATTAATTGTAAGTAATCCTGCTGAACGTGTTCAACCACCTAAAGCTAAAAAGCCAAAAAGAAGATCTTATGATGATGAGCAAACTAAAATCTTGTTAGAGAACTTAGAAAAACTTACAGTAGAAGATACTAAATATAAAGTTGCTATCATACTTACTATCTTTACTGGTGTTCGTTTAGGTGAATTAATGGGATTAGAATGGCAAGATGTTGATTTTAGTAATGGAATTATAAGTATTAACCGTTCTAGCCAGTATCTATCAGATATGGGAGTCTTTACAAAAGTTCCTAAAACAGAAAGCTCTATTAGAGAAATTGCAATACCCGAATTTATCATTTCTTTACTTGAGAAATATAAATTATGGTATGAAGAACAAAAATCGCTATATGGCGAATTATGGACAAATTCTAATAGATTATTTGTACAAGCTGATGGCAAACCTATGCATCCTTCTTCTATAAGCAAATGGTTTGTTAAATATGTAGGTACAATAGGATTACCTGTAATTAATTTTCACGGATTAAGACATACAAATGCAAGTTTACTAGTTGCACAAAATGTTGATATAGCTGTTGTTTCTGCAAGACTTGGTCATGCACAAATAAGTACAACACTTGACTTCTATGTACATCCACTACTTTCTCATAATAGAAAAGCTGGATATGCACTAGAAAACTTATTATTACCAACAAGGTCTTAATTTCACTTTTTTCTAATTTTCACAAATTACAAATTTTCACGATATAAAAAAGTAAAAAACTTTGAGATTTTATATCTCTTTCCCAAAAGTTTTTTACTTAAAGATTTTTATAAAAAATATAAATTTATTGCAAATTTTTTATTGAATTTTTATTAGAGTTTCGGGCATTTGAGGTGGTTATTTTACCCAATTTTTACCCAATTTGACATAATAGTGCCATTTTCAAGCATTATTACAACCAATTTTCAAACAATAAAAAATCACTAAAACCTTTACAGTTCTAGTGATATATACTTTGGTTGCGGGGAGTGTACAAGAAGATTGGTATATTACTTATTTCAACACATAGTGGTGGCAATCATGGTAAAATAAGAAAAAATAATTAGAAATATTTTAAAATAATTTATATTAAATAGATGGATTTTATTTAAAAATTCATCTATTTTTATGGGTTCCAAGGGAAAATCCCTGGCACACGGAGAACTTTGGTACAAAGTTCTCTAGTGTGTTAGAGAACTTATGTGAGCAAGTGTATTTTTAATAAGTAACATTCATGTTGTTTATTAAAAGTTTGCGAACATTGTTCTCTTAAAGCTATGCAAGAAAGCCTTTAATAAAATAAATATATTGAGAGGAGGAAATTTTGTATGAGTTACGCAATTATAAGAAATGAAAAATATACAAAAGATGAGATGATCAGGCTAACTCCTCATAATGAAAGATTCAAAAAGAAATATTCAAATAAAAATATAGACTTGTCAAAAACAAGTCAAAATTATCATTTAAAACTACCAGTAGAAAACACTTATTTAAAAGAATACAATAGATTAATAAAAGAAAATAATTTATCTCAAGGACAATTACACAAGAATAGTATTTATGTATGTGAAGTAATATTAACTTCAGACAATACATTTTTTAATGAAATTGGTAAAAAAGAAACAAAAAGATATTTTCAGGAATGTTTTAGATTTATGACAGAATACAAAGGAATTGGAAAAGAAAATATATTAACTGCTGTTGTGCATTTAGATGAAGAAACTCCACACATGCATTTAGTATATATTCCAGTGGTAAGTGCAAAAGATAAAAAAGGAAATGCTATAAGAAAAATATCTGCAAGTGAATTTTGGAAAGGTAAAGATAGTTATAAGAAATTACAAAACCAATTTTATAAATATATTACCGAAAAGGGATTTAATTTAGAAAGAGGAAAAGAAAATAAAGATCGAGAACATATCTCTACAGATGACATGAAGAAATTAACTAACTTTTATAATACAAAGCAATTAAAAGAAAATATAATCAAGCAAAAAGAACAAATGATAAGTTATGAAGATATTCAAGAATTTTATAAATATGAGGATTTTACGAAAGAAAATATAGATAGAAAACTAATTTATCCAATAATAAAATATAATAATAGTTTAGTAAAACAAAATCATGATTTATTATTAGAATTATCTAAAGCTAAAAACGTTAAAAAATATTATTCGGATTTGCAGATAGAAAATAATCAAATTATGAATGAAAATCAAGAATTAGAAGAAAAATTAAGAATGAATAATGTCGAATTAAAGGCTTGTTATGACATAATTAAAGAACTTATAAATAAAAATGAAAAAATAGAAAAAATATTAAAAGATGAATTAGGAATTGAAATAATAAAACAATAATATAAATTACTCACATAAATAAAAAAAATATATATTTATAAGTAATTGATAATCATATCTTTATGATTATCAATTACTTTTTTAGAACATTCTTAATTTTTTTTATTAAAAAAAATAACTATGATGAGAAATTTTCTTTATAGGAGTTGAGTTGATAAAGAAAAATTTATTTTATTGCAAAATAAATTTTTAATTTGATAATAAGTATAGTTTCGCATTTTCTAATGTCTCTTCACTAATAAATTGAGTATTTATCATCGAATTATAACTTTTATCCCATTTATTAATATCATCATATTGTAAAGTATCACTAAAAAGATAGGTGTTATAATTACCATTTAGCGTAAAATAAAAATGAATTTTCTCAGATATAGTAGTATTGTTATTAGCAAATAATCTATCTTCAATAACATCCTTATATTTTACTCTATTGTAAACTTTTGTTATTTCATTCATTATAATGTTATTATATTGTTCTAAAGTGTAGTTTTTGTTTAACATTATATAATTTAGCTCAACATCATAAGAAGGATCTTCAAATCTCACAATTTCCAGAGACACTTCGTTCTTATCATATGTTTCATTTGCAATTTCTACAATTTCTTCACCTAAATTTGATTTCATAATTACAGAATTAGGATCATATTGTTTTGCAATTATGTTTGAATTAATTCTTGTAATACATATAAAAAAGATAATTAATATAATAAGTATAGGCACAATATATCTTATGAAAAATATTATTGTAAAAGTATTGTAAATTGTATTAAGGACATTTTTATTAGACATTTATTCCTCCATAAATTATAATATCTTAAATTTGTTATATTAAGGAATTTTAGTAATTTTTAATAGATTATAAGAATTAAGATATTACCTATAATTAATTGATAATATATACAAATTTCCTAATTTATTTAGATATTATACCAATAATATAATTAGCAACTTCATCTGGTAACAGATTAGAAGTCTCTATATGTATTGCATTTGTAATACTATTAAGAAAAGCTATATTTTTTTCCATAGAGGAAGTTGCCAAGTTAATATCTCTGCCTATATTATTACATATTCTTTTATTCAATATATCTGTATTTGCTTCTAATATAAAATGTTTAATATCAGCTTGATTAGTGTTTATAAATGTATCGTAACTTGTTTTTTCTGTAATCGCCATTGGAATAATTATTAAGCCATCATAATTAGATGTAATTGTATGAATTTTATCGCTTAAAATAGTAATAAAATTTTTGTTTGATTGAGGATAAGTTCCGTCGCCAAATGCTATCATAGGGTCTTTTTTTAGAGATGATAACCAAAGATTATCAGGGTCAAGCACTTTTGAACGCCCTGTATATATTTTTGCTATTTCATTTGCCACAGTGGTTTTACCAACTCCATAAGTACCATTTATCCAAATTATCATATATTACTCCTGTTTCATATTTAATTCATTAATCTTAATATCTAAATTTAATTTAGATATTAACTCATCATATTTCCAATGTATTAGTTGAATATTGTTAGCTGTACAAAGTTCTCTTTTTAAATCATCATTTTTCTTTCTTTCGTACAGTAGATTATCTGAAAATCTTTCTATAGCAATTCTTAGACTAGGTATATGGATGTCTATAATTAATCCGTTAAATATTGGATTTCGATATTGATAAATTGCATCAGGATATGAGTTTTTTACTAATAAAAATAACTTATATTCCGATTTCCAAAGTATTTTACTTTCGGGAAGAGAATTATAAAATTCATTGAACATTTCATTGTAGAAATTGCTAGGAGCTCTTTCTCTTCTATAGTTGAAATAATAATATTCCAAGGAATTTTTTGCTACTTTTACAACTCTTGAACAACCATATTTTGCGATTGTTTTTCTTTTATCAGCTCTTATTTTTCTAAGTTTGTGACATGTTTCGCATTCAATTTCTAAAAATGTACGAATTCTTAATATATGATTTTGTTACAATCCAGCCATTTGTATTTTGTCCAATATAATTCATGATAAACATTCCCTTTCACTCATAACATTGCATTTTTAATACCTTATGACTATAAATAAACTTGTTACTTAACAAGCTCATTATATCATAAAATTACGAAAAATGTTGGTTCTAAGTAAAATTCGTTTTACAATTCTAAATGATAGAATAATTTATTATTAGAATTATCTAAAACTAAAAACGCCAAAAAATATTATTCGAATTTACAGATAGAAAATAATCAAATTATGAATGAAAATCAAGAATTAGAAGAAAAATTAAGAATGAATAATATTGAATTAAATGCTTGTTATAAAATAATAAAAGAACTTCTTGATAAAATAAAAAAAAATTGAAAAAATATTAAAAGATAAACTAGGAATTGAAATAACAGAAGATAAAGATAATGTAATAAATTTATACAACTAATACTAGAAAAATAAAAAAGTAATTGATAAATAATAATAACCATACAATTATCAATTACTTTTTTTATTTGACCATTCTTTTGCTTCTGTATCTTTAAATCTTTCATCTGCAAAAAATTCAGATAAATTAATTCCTAAACCTTCACATATATATAATAAATTTTCCAATCTTATTGTTTTAGTCTTTCTTGTTAAAAACATTACAATAGTAGAACTATATACACCTGAAAGATTTGCTAATTTATAAGTGGTAATATCTTTTTCTTGCATTAATTCTCTTATTTTTAACGCAATTAGATCAGAAAAGTCCATATTAAATCCCCCTTCTTCCCTATTTTTAAATTTTAGCAAACTAATAATTCAAAACCTCTCAACAAATTGAGAGAATATTTACTAAAATAGTTCAATTAATTGATAGAATATGCTATTATAATGTGAAAAGGAGTTACGATTAATATGGAAAAAAATTTAAAAAATTATACAATTAATAATGGATCGGAAGTTATGAAAAAAATAAAAGAAACAGAAATAAGAGTAAGAAAATTTGAAGAACTAAAAATGAAATTAGAGAGTTATTTCAATTTTGAGATAGTTGACTATATAATAAGTGATATATTAGACCATGAAACATATAATCATGTCTGCTTAATGATAAATCTAGCTGTTATAAACAATAGAATTTCATTAGAAAATAGTATATTTTTTAAGACTGAACTAAAAAAATTGTTTAGAATAAATGATGTATTTGATAGCTTTAACATAAACAACTGTGAAAAGTTTAATCTTACTTTTTATCAACCTACAATTAATAATTTATAGATTTATAAATTATTAAGATGAAACTAAAGACAATAAACAAAAATTATTGTATAATAAGAATGTAAAACGATTTGAATAGCTATAAAAGAAAAGGAGAAAACGGAATGATAGAAAATGAGTTTACAGATAGTCAAACATTAAAAAGAAAGTTAAAGGAAAATATTGAAAGAATAGAAGGATTTGAAGAAAAATTAGGAATCTCATTACAGAATATATCTGTTAATGTTAGTAAAGAGTTAGATATGATTACACTTATCGGAGAGATAATAAAAACAAACCCCGATATAAATATAGATCACTTTCATATTATTTCCAATTTTTATAATGATTGTGATGAAATTATTTACAGAGATACAGAATCTATTTACAACTTTGAAGGATATGATTCTTTTCAAATAGTAATATATGATACTGATATCATAGTAAATATAAATAAAATAAGAATATATGTTAAAGGATAAAATCATGGATAAAATCGATATTGAAGAAATACGAAATGAGTTCATAAAAGAATCTATTAATTCTCCAACACTAATTAGCGATTTGGCTAATATGGAAAAGTATATTTCAGAAAGTTATGACGGTAGAGCTTTAATTGAATTACTTCAAAATGCTGACGATGCTCTGTCAACTAGATTCTACATTGAAAAATTGGATGAAAATACCTTTCTAGTAGCTAATAATGGAAGAGCCTTTACTCGCGAGGATTTAGTTTCTTTGTGCAGAAGTGGAGCATCTACAAAAAAAAGAAAGAGTACTACAATAGGTTTTAGAGGAATAGGATTTAAATCTGTAGTTAACTTTTCACAAGAAGTACATTTAATTAGTGGAAATATAAAATTAACCTTTTCTAAAGAAAAAACTAAAAAAGCTATTAATAAAGATATAAATGTTCCCTTAATTAGAATTCCACACATATTTAATGAGAATAAGTACAATGAAATAATAAATAAAACCTTAAAATTAGGATATAATACTATCTTTATTTTTGAAACTAATAAGTCAACATTAAAAGCAGAAATAGATGAATTTGATAATACGTGCATGCTGTTTCTAAAACATATTAACCAAGTTAAATTTAATTACGACAGCAATAGTATAAATACTATTGCAAGAACTAAAATTGAAGATCACTTAATGGCAAGCATAAATAATAACAACAATATTGAAAGATGGCTTGTAATAAACAATGAAAATGATATTGAAAGTATCGCATTTAAATATGAAAATAATAGCGTAATGCCAACAAATGACAAAAACTATATTCATTCATTTATGCCTACAAAGGATCGATTTTCTATTCCGTGTAAAATTAATGGAGATTTTTCGACGGATCCATCTAGAACAAGAATAATTATAGATGATGATAGTATTATGGCAATTGATAATATAGCTAAGAACATGTCTAAGTTATTAATAAAAATAATAATACAACAAGAAGATAGATATAGAATTTTATCTGTAGTATCTAAAATAAAAACCAATATGTTAATTAATATATTAAAAAAATCAATTAATGATTATTTTTTTGAAAAACTTAAAGAGCATTTTTTAGATGCGTTAAAAAAATATTATGACCATAATAAAATTTATATTCAACCAATTTGGTTATCTAATGAAGATTTAGATTTATTAGGAATCACTAATGACTATGTAATTAATAGAGAATTATTAGAAAAAATAAATGGTCTAGAACAATTACTTAGATTACTAGATGTTAACCTAATAGATATGAATAGTATACTAAAATCAACAATAAACAAAGAGTTCAGTAACTACACAAGATTAAATATTTTAAAATATATTATTGATAAATATGAGTTTAATTTACCTAATGAACAAAAGGAATTTATCAGTAAAGGTCTATTATTTAAAGGAATTAATAATATTACCTCTTTAGAGAATATTAAAAATATTAAAGATATAGATGAAGATTATTTAAACGAATTAATAAATTTAGTGGGAAATGAAAAAAAAGTAGAACTTTTTTTTAAGAAATTTAATATATTAGTAACTGAAAACAAAAGTAAAGATAAAACTGAAAATAAAATTATAATATCTAAAGATATTCATACTTTTACTCAAAAGAGTGTAATACAAAAGTGGAGAAGTGTTGAACAAAATGTGAAACTTATTTTGGAAGAGTTTGATGATATTACAGAAGTTATTGATGTATCAAAAAGAAATATTGGATATGATTTGGAAGCAATTTGTAAAAATGGTGAAAGAAGATTTTATGAAGTAAAAAGCGTAAATAATTTAGGCGATCAGTTCTCCATGACAAATAATGAAGTCTTAACTGCAAGTCAACATCCAAGTCAATATTACTTATGTATTGTAAAACAAGATGATAGAAAAATCGAAATGTGTTTAATCAATAATCCTGCTAATACCCTAAATTTAGAGAGAAGAGTAAGAGCCTGGGAATATATTTGTGAATCTTATGATGGAATAAAAATTGAAAGGTTGTTAGATGGATAATTTAATTTGCATAAGAAACATGACTTTTTATCTTAATCTTTTTACTGCATTACTAACCTCTTCAATAAAAAGTTTAGGTTCAAAATTTTTCTCGTAATATTCATATCCAAAAACTTTTTCAAAATTCTTTATCGATAGTTTCTTATTTCTATTAGATAAAGCATAATTGATATTATTTCTTATAGAATGAATGTTAAAACCATATTTGCAATGTAAATATGAATAAATCTTTTCAAGAGTAATGAACTCAAGATCATTTTTTATTATATATTGTATAGATTTATTTATTAATTTTGTACCAATAAATGAAGTATTTAAGCCTAAAGAACGAAGTATGTTTGTAATATGTAATACTTCATTTGGACTAATTCTATACTGACTTGTATTCATTACTCTTCCAACCCTTTCCTTTAAAACTAATTTAATTATACTTAAATTATGTAAACAACTCAAAAAGATAAAATGTGCAAAATAAGTGCATAAATGTGCATGATATGAACATTTATAAAGGTTGAAAAACAAAAATATATAAATTTAAAAGATCTTTTATTAAAAAACATCCCAAAAGTAAAAAATGTGCAAATTTTGCACATACCTATAATAAAATACATAAAAGAAAAAGCATGGGGAATCCAGCGAATGACCATGCTTTTTTTGTTTTAAGATTTCTCTTAAAACTATATAATTATTTAAACTTTTGTAGCAAGTTTAAAATAATTACCAAATATATTATACTACAAAAAAGAAAATTTTTAAATATGTGGGGAACAATTAAGTTCCCCTAGTCGCCTTATCTAGCAACCTGGGCTTCCGCCCACCGTACTCATAATCTTTCATATCGCTGGTTTCCTTTCTTCTAGTTTCTATTTGCAATGTATCAATATTTTTAGGAATCCAGCTTATGGGCGAATTCTATACAAAAATCCAAGCAGCTACAATGCTTGGAGTGTTTACTAAAAATATTGAATAACATCAAGCATTTAGCTTGGGTATGGATTCTTATATAAAAAGATAAGACCCTAATAACCTACAAATAGGTATACATATATTATACTACTTTTATTCGTATAAATCAAATAAAGTACTGATATATCAAGCAATTCTCTGCTTTAGACATTGTAAAAGGTGGAAAAATATGTTATACTTTAATTATGTAAAGTGGGTGATTTTATGTCCGGTTTTAATAGTAAAGAATTTGGAAATAAATTAAGAGAATTAAGAAAGAGTAAAGGCTTAAGTCAAGAAAGTCTTGCAAATAAATTAAATATAAGTAGAACAACAATAGGCAGATTTGAAAGTGGAGAAATGATCCCAAATGCTCAAATTATAAAAGAATTATGTGAAATTTTAGGTATTTACTCTACCGAATTATTTGAGATGGACTATAAAATAAAAAATAGAGATGATATAAAAAATCCATTTAAAACTGATTGTTTATATATGTATTTTAATGCATATAATTATAGAACTGGAAAATTTGGTAAAGGTAAATACAAATTAGAAATAAGAGAATTTCCTAATTATATACAAGTAAATATGATTGATTTGATAGATAATAAAATATATACATCTGGATATATGTTATCTGATAATAATGCTTGTTTTATCATACTTGAAAACTATAAACCCAACAATGCAAGATTAGAAGTAGCAGAAATTATAATTAATGTATGTAATGGTGTAGAGGAATTGATGATGGGTTCATATCTAGGAACAGATAGACAATATAGACCTTCAATTAGAAAATGTTATTTTTCTAAAAAAGATGTTGAATTTACTGATAAAATGTTTGAAGATTTAAAAATAACAGAAAAGGAAAATCATACACTAAAAGAAGAAAATGCTTTATATTTAGAAATATTTAATAATTAAATAAGTTAAAAAATAAATTTAATAAATAAAAGGAACGTGAATTTTAAGTTACACGTTCTTTTTTTGTGTTTATTTCAATACTTTATAGGATTTTTTAAAACTAATTTTTTAGTAATTTTTAGTTTGAATTAGAAAGTATATTAAGAAGTTAGAAAATATTAGAAAAATGAATTTTTATACCTTTTCCTCATGCTACCATATAATCAAGCTAGCTAAAAACTAATTGATATTGCAATATCAAAGAAAGGACAAAACAAAATTGGATAATAAAAAAGCAAAAAAAAACCAAAAAAATGATCTTGATTTTGATTACAAAAAATTATCAGAAGATGAAATTTTTTTGAATAATGTACTTAATACAAATGAAAAGGACATTCCCAAAAATGAAATTGTTGCACAAATGATAAAAGGTAATATTTCGGATTTAGTAAAAAATCAATTAAATAGTAACAAAAGAAATGACTTACAAGAAAGTATTTTTACAGGTAATGAAAAAAATACAAGTCCTTGGTTTGCAGAATATAAAAAACAAAGAATAACCATTACAAAAGATAAAATTAGAGCTTATTTAAGAAATTATAAGGATTTAGGAAAATTAATTAAATACCGTAAAGAAAAAATCGAAAGAGGAGAAATTAAACCAGAAAGTCATGAACTAAATCTTAATGATCTTGAAAATTATGATTTTTTAGAGGAATCCGTAATCGATAAACAGACATTTTTAACTTCAACAGATTATAAAATTCAAGAAATGCAATTTTATCAAAAAGAACTAATGATGATTTTAAAATATCTTAAAAAATATATATTTGTTTCATATCAATTTTTGGTACTTAAATATTATCTAAAACTTTCTGACAAAGACTTAAAAATTGCTACAAATATTGAAAAAACAGATTATATAGACAATGTAATAATTGAATATATTTATCAAAAATTATGTGAGGAGAATAAAAATAATGGCAGAGATAAGGACAATCTATAATGCCATTAATGAAGGTAATGCTATGAAAAGATATGTGGATTTGAGAAATATAAAAATTGAATCTCGTAATGATTTATTAAAGACTTGTCAAGTATTTAGAAATCCAAAGTTTGAGACATTTAGAATTATATATATGCGCAATAATACTATTATAAACTATGAGTCCATTACATCTAAACTTCCTAATTCCTGTGATGTATTTAGAGTAAAAGCTAAAAATACATATTTGAAAAATATTAAAGGATTTGAAGATATTAATAGAAGAATGTATAGGCTTGGAGCTAATGGTTATTATTTACAACATAATCACCCATCTGGAAATGCAAAGGCAAGTATAGAGGATATGATACTTACAGAAAGATTATCTAAAAACGTTAAAGGATTTAAAGGTCATATTATAGTAGATCATGGAACATACGCATGGATTGAAAAGGATAATAGAACAGGGAAATTAAAAGCAGAAAATAATATTCTAATTGAATATTTACCAACATTAAATACGCAGGATGTAATAAAAGATAGTCCTTTATTACATAAAACTATCAGCTCAAGAAATGAATTAGCAAGACTAATGTATGATGTAAAACATTCTAATAATTATTCATGTTTAGTATTAACATCAGCAACAAATAATATAAGACTATTTCAAGAATTGCCTAATACATTTATTAATATGAGTTATAGACAAATTGGTGGATATATCAAGAACAGATGTATAAATACTGGTTCTATAAGAGCTTTTTTGGCTACAATGGATAGACCATTTTTTGAAAGAGCTAAAGACCTTGTTAAGTTGGGATATGTTACAGACTGTATCGCATATATGATTACAAAAGACAAATCAGAAATAATTGAAGGCGCAGATAAAGAAAGTATAGATCAAGATATTTTTAAATCATTGAATATTAATAACAAAAAATTAATGAATAAAGAAGGAGAAGATTTAAGTATATGAAAAAAACGACTAAAAATATACAAGAAGAAATAAATGAGTTAAATCAGTTCTTTGAAGATATGGAAAAAAGTTTATTCAAAGAATATTCTAAAGAAGATTTTGAAGAAATGGAAAAAGAATATATTTCATCAGAGAAAAAGAAAGACAGGTGTTCTTATGGGAGATAGAGCTGTAATTAGTAACAATTCAAAAAATCTAGGAGTTTATCTACATTGGAATGGTTATCGTGAATTTGTAGAGTCAGTATTAGCATATTGTGATTTAAAACAATATAGAAGTCCTGATAGTGATGACGAATATGGTTGGGCTAGGCTATGTCAAGTTATAGGAAATACTTTAGGTGGTACACTTTCTCTAGGTGTTGGTAGATACGAAAAAATGGATACAGACAATTATGATAATGGAACATATATTATTCAAGGTTGGGATATTAAAGAAAGATTATATAAACACTATATAGACCAAAAAAGAGAAGATTCTATATTAGACGATTTAAGACAAATTAATGAAAGACAACCTAAAGAAGAACAATTAGAAGATAAGCAAATACAAATTTATGCACGAAATTGGGAAGAAAAACATTTAGATAGATTAAAAGATGAAGATAAAATTGTAGTTGAACAGAGAATTAAAGAAAGAGAAAAAGCAAAAATCAAAGAACAAGAAATCCCTTATGAAATTTTAGAGAAAACAGGTACAACCTATAAATTAGGTAAAGGAGATGATGAACATAGAAGATAAAGAAAAAATAATAAATGAAAATTTAGAAAATTCCAAAGAGCAACTAATTAAAAATATTGATTTATTAAATAATTCTATCAATAAAAATAGTAATGAAATTGATATGAATAAATTGATAGTTTTATTAATTGAAAAATTTAATATAAATCCATTTACTAATATGAAAGTTAAAGATGTTGCAACAGATTTAGGAATGAATCAAAATAATGCAAATGATTTATTTAGAAGAAAGGACTTTCCTGCAATAACTTTTACTAAGCCAAAACAAATTTGTTGGTTATCATATTTACTTTGGAAAATGGAAAGGAGGGTATAAACTACGGATAATGATATAAATTATGGCAATGGTTCAATATATTTTAGAAATGATCGTAAGAAGTGGGTAGCTCAATATTCAGAATATGATGTGATGAAAGATAGATATGTAAAAAAAAGAAAAAATTTGCCATCGAAAGAAGAAGCAGAACAATTCTTAAAAGAATTAAATTATCGAAGAGAAAATCCTATATATATTAAGAATAATGGTATTCCTTTGTTTGATTTAATGCTTACCAATTTAGATAACAAGAAAAATGCTAATTTAATTTCGCAAGCACAATACGATAGAGTTAAAAGAAGTCTTAATGTAATAAAAAAAGCACTATTCTGTTTTAAAAATATTGAAGATATCAAGTCGGAAGAAATACAAGCATTTTTAAACGAAATGGCTAAAACATATAGTAATTCTTCATTAAAAAAATTTAGTGAGCAATTTGGACAAGCTTTTAAATATGCTTTTAATAAAGGATATATCAGTAAAAATCCTATGATAGAAGTAATAAGACCTAAAAGTATAAAAAAAGATAAAGATGTCAGAGCAATGACAGTTGATGAGGAAGCAAAATTAATTAATTATTTATTAGAACATAGTGTAAAAGATATTCCTTATAGAAATGCTTTCTTAATGCAATTACTTATGGGATTTCGTATTGGAGAAGTTTTAGCATTAAATAGTGGAGATATTGATTTAGCTCATCACTTAATTAATGTAAATAAAACATTAACAAAACTAGCAGATGGAACAATAGTTATGAGTGATTCTCCTAAAACCAAAGCAGGAAATAGAATATTGCCCATTCCAAAAGTATTAGAACCATTTATTATAGAACAATTAAAAATTTCAAAAGATATACCAAATAATGATGAACATTTACTATTTAAACCACCTATTGTGCATTATGCAAGAGTAAGCACTTTAAATTGGTCGTTAAATAAAATATTAAAAGAATTAGACATTCCACATTTTTCTACTCATAGTTTAAGACATACATACGCTACTCGAGCAATAGAGGCAGGAATGAGTCCAGTTGTATTACAGAAATTAATGGGACATACTGATGTATCTGTAACATTAAATGCCTATACTTCTGTATTTGATAAGTATAAGAAAAATGAACTTGAAAAAGTGAATGAATATTATATGGAACAAAATTTAATTGATAATTCAAATGCAAATATATTGACTTTAGATGAACCTGTTATTTTAATCGAAAATGAAGATAAAAAAAATACAGATTCACTTGAAAGATAATCAATTTTAAATAATGTAATCCATGTATTACTTGAAATTACTAGTGGGGGCAACACTTGCTCCCCAAAATTTTAAAATATGATTTCTTGGGGGCAATCTTGGGAAAAAATCATAAAAAATAACAAAAAATAAAATAAATTAATTTAAATTATTTTTAAATAAAACGCTTGATATATAAGCATTTCATAAAATAATATAAAATATTTTAAAATAAAAAAAAGAGGCTAAATGCCTCAAAATTGGTTGCGGGGGTAAGACTCGAACTTACGACCTTCGGGTTATGAGCCCGACGAGCTGCCAACTGCTCCACCCCGCGATATATTTTTTCTA
>CAMMHE010000025.1 GCA_946496575.1 uncultured Clostridium sp.
GTAAATATTTTTATTTTATAATATCTCCTAAAGCAATATTAACAGTTGGTAGAGACACAACAACAGGTAAAGTAATGACAAAAACTTTTGTTGGAAAAGATGAGACAGAAGCTTTTAATAAAGCTTTAACGGAAAAATTAAAACTAAATCAGAATGGTGGAATAAAAATTATTACTAAAAGTAATAAAACAATAGCTGATTTAGTAGAAAGTGTATTAAAAGAAGATTTTAAATTAGGTAAAATAAAACAAGCCACCTTTAAAAGAAAAAATGATACATTAAAGAAATTACAAAAAGAGAAATTTACCAATATTCCTATAACAAAAGTAAAAAGAGAATATATAATCAAATATTTAGAAAGCTTAAAACAATATTCTAAAAGTACAATAAAACAAATTTATGAATTAATATGTATGGCATTTGGACAAGCAACTTATGAAAATATAATAACAGATAATTTTATGACAGGTTGGAAAAGAGTTGAAAAGCCAAAAAGTGAATATAAGAGTCATCACAGAAAGTCTTTAACTATTGAAGAACAAAAGAAATTAGTAGATTATCTAAATTCTGTAAGCTATGAAAAATGCCCTAATAAATATTTATTTTTGTTATTATTAACAACAGGTATGAGAATAGGCGAGGCTTTAGTTTTAAATTATGAAAAAGATATTGATTTAACAAATAGAAAAATCCATATAAGAAAGACTCAAACCAAGAATATTAGTGGTAAAGCAATAATTGGAGAAAATGCTAAAACTGAAAACGGCGAAAGAACTCTAACTATGACTAATATAAGTAAGCAAATAATTGAGTCTGCACTAGAGCATAAAATAACAAATAAAAATCATCTACTATTTTGTAAAGAAGATAAAACAATGCATATAGAAAATTCTATCAATAGTAACTTAAAAAGAATTGCAATGAAACTTGGAATTGGTATATATGAAGAAGAAAATAAAAAAGGTCAATTAGTGAAAAAGACAGATGTTCATACTCATATGTTAAGAGGCACATTTGCAACAAGATGCGCTGAAGCAAAAATTGCACCAGCAGTTTTAAAGAAAATATTAGGTCATTCAGATATTACGATAACTATGCAATACTATGTTGATGTAGATAGTGAATTTGAAAATTCTGAAAATAAAAATGTTGAAAATTATTTAATAGGTAAAGAAATTTTTGGAGTTGACTTTTCTACAGAAGATAAAAGTGCTTAAAATACTAAAGAAAACTGGAAAGAATTTGTTGAAATTTAAAACAATAAAAAACATTAAATCTTCAACAAAAAACTTCAACAATTTAAAATAGTTCTTTGAAAATATTGATATATAAAGGAAAATAGCGTTTGAGGAATTACCTCACCTCGACCATACGATAGCAATTTTAAGGGAACTTAAGAAAATTGCAAAAGTCTGAAAGGGTATTAATCAATGGATTTTGGTTGATACTCTTTTTCTATGCAGTTCTCAAAAATTCTATGAAAAGTTCTAAAATAATTCTAAAAAATAGTTAGTATCAAATACCACAAGAATTATTACATAAATTTATAATAGCAAGTTCATTATTAATTCTTCTAATATGTCTAATCTTTCATTGTTTCTTTTGAATCCTTTATTAACATTATTTTTATGTATTTTTCTTTAAATATTCCTATTGCTTTTCCTTCATTTTTTTCTTAAGTTGTTGTGACATTGTGCTATGTGCGTAATTTCTTTGAGTGACAATGTAAAAAACAATTATCATAACAATTACTCCAATTAACAATTTTAAATTAAATAGCCCTTGATTAAATAATGCAATAAAACTATATAATGCACCTATTCCACAAAACACATTATATGTATTCATTAAAATTTTTTATCTGTAAATTTAACTCTCAAAATTTTTCCTATCTTTCTTCAAAATCTTTAAATTTTGTTCTATAATTTTGCATTACTTGAGAACTTCTTGTATATACATTGCAGATACTTCTAAATCCATTTTGTATTGCCATTTCATCAGACACAGGATTATAAAATAATTGATTTTTATTAGAAAAATGTACTGTTTCTTCTGATTTCGTCTCTTTAAATATACTCCCTACTACTACATCTTTTACATTATATTTGCTAATTACTTGTCTGTATAATTCAATATCTTGTATTGTTACTCCTTGTAAAATTGGTTTCATATACAAAACTGTTGGTATATCAAGGTTGTTTGATATATCAAATGTTCTAAAACGCTTTATTGGACTATCAGTATTTTTTCAAAACTTTCCCATCTACTAATGCTTGCAGAACTTACAAAAATAACTAATTGTCCTAAATATTGTATTAGTTCTTGAAATGGCATAACTTCTTCTAAAGTAATTCTTTTTTTTGTAGATAACTGCACTTGATTTCCTTGACTTAAAAAATATCTAATTAGCTCAATAGTTTGAGGTTTATTTTGTTCATCCCAACACTCTGAAAAACAACCTAATGTTATAAGTGTCTTTTCATCAATATTATAACCACTATTTTTTATATCCTCTAAAACTTGATTAGCAGTTCTTACTTCAGAACTTTGAGTGTTGTTCCTATATCCAATTTTAGGCAAATAACAATATGCACAACATCCATTACAACCTAAACATGTATTTATAAAAATTCTATTTTTATTTTTAGCATATAAATAGCCTGTATCTAGCATATATTATTTTTCCCCTTTCCATTCCTTAAAAAATTCATCAACAAATTTTTTCATAAAAATTATTCTTTCTGTAGCTAATTCCTTAACACTAGTAGTATTCATATTGTCTCCAAGTTTAAATAACTTATGATAAAAATGATGTATGGTCGATTCATTATCACCATTTGATTCGGAATAATCATTCTTTTCATTTAGTGGTATCTTATCATCATACATAATAACATTATGAGCCCCTCCATAAGAAAAAGTCCTACCTATCCCTATTGCTCCTATAGCATCAAGATTATCTGCATCTTGCAATATCAATGTATTTAAATCATTAACATTGTTTCCATTACAATTATATTGTTCATGATATTCTATACAATAGCATATTTTATCTATTTGTTCTTGTGTTAAATTAATATTAGATAATATAGTTTTAATAGTATCTAAAGAATCCTTTGGAGAAACAAAACTGCCTGTCTCGTTTTGCATAATTCTATGGACATCATGAAGAAAAGCCGCGATACCTATTACAATTCTATCTCCACCCTCTTTTTCTTGAAGATGTAATGCAATATTCATTGTCCTCTCTAAATGGCTAATATCGTGTCCACTTGAATCTTTCTTAAATAGTTCTATGACAAAAGGTCTTAATTTTTTTATATATTCTTCTAACATAAATATCATTCTCCTTTATTTATTTCTCCAATATTAGTTTTTATTTAACTTATAATTTATTATATTTCGTACTTATTCCTTTAGCTTTTTCTACTGGATACTTTTTCTTGGTTTTTTCCAACTTTTTTAATATTATTTCTTTAGGATCTACTCCAAGTTTCATAGACATTTGGATACAATATGTAAATACATCTGCAAGTTCTTCACATACTTCCTCTTTATTATAATTTTCACTATCCCATTGAAAACATTCTAATAACTCTCCAGCTTCAATCGAAATTGACTTTGCTAAATTTTCTGGAGAATGGAATTTGCCCCAATCCATTTGTTCATTAAATTGTTTTAATTCTTTCATTAATTCTTCCATAATTTTGCTCCTTAATCATATTATTTGATAATATTCTACCATGAAAGACATCTTTTTACAATAATATTCATACAACAGAAAAATAGTAAAGTCATAAAACATAATTTAATATATATATAATTATTTTTTTATTTTATTATAAATAATATTGTATTAATTTTTAATATGTATTATAATTTTACACAAAGGAGGCAATAATATGAAAAATGTAGGACGCCCTAAAGGTAAAAATAAAGATACACGATTAAATATCATGATTTCATCTGAATTAAAAAATGAATTTCAAGAAATAGTTAAAAAAAATGGTTCTAATGTTTCCGTTAAAATTTGTGAGCTAATTGTAAATTATATAAAACAGCAAAAGGAGGAAATTAAATGAAAATAATTGACTTGTTTGCAGGATGTGGTGGATTAAGTTTAGGCTTTGAATTAGCAGGGTTTGATATTCCTTTAGCTATTGAAAAAGATGAATGGGCTTCAGAAACATATAAAAAAAATCATCCTAATACAAATGTTATTACAGGAGACATAACTCAAATTATAGATTTAAAAAATATATTAAGTAAAGAAAATTTACCAATTGACGGAATTATAGGAGGACCTCCTTGTCAAGGTTTTTCATTAAGTGGTAATAGAGATAAAAATGATCCCAGAAATAGTTTATTCATGGAATTTGTAAGATTTGTCAAATACTATAATCCAAAATTCTTTGTAATGGAAAATGTAACTGGTATTTTATCTATGAAAACAAAAGACAATCAAAATGTAAAAGATTTAATTCTAAAAGAATATTACCAAGCTGGTTATAATGTTAAAATATGCAAATTGAATGCTGCTGAATATGGTGTTCCTCAATCAAGATTAAGAATTATTTTTATTGGGATAAGAAAAGATATAAAATTTAATGAGAATGAAATTGGTCCTAAACCTTTTTTGTTTGGTAAAGATCAAATAACCGTTGAACAAGCAATTATGGACTTACCACAAATTAATTCTGGTGAAGGTTCAGATCAATTAGAATATAACATAACAGCTCAAAATGATTATCAACAATGGGCTCGAAAAAATAGTAATGCTATATATAACCATATTGCAATGAGACATACTAAAAGATTAATTGAAAGATTTGAAAATATCGGTTTTGGACAATCTGTAGCCGATGTTTCTGAATGTCATCAGCAAAGAAAAAGAGGTGATGCTTCAAAAATTAGTGGAAAAGTCTACTCTCAAAATAACATGAGACCTTTTCCTAATAAGCCATCTCCTACAGTTCCTGCTAGCTTTCAAAGTAATTTTATTCACCCTTATTTAAATAGAAATTTTACAGCTAGAGAAGGTGCTAGATTACAGTCGTTTCCTGATACATATATTTTTTGTGGCAAAAGAACAACTATGTCTTGGGAAAAAAATTTATCACAATATCAACAAATTGGAAATGCTGTTCCTCCTCTATTAGCTAAAGCTATTGCAGAAAATATAAAATCATATTTATATGAATAAAAAGAAGACTAAATTAGTTTTCTTTTTATTCTGGTTTTAGAAGTTTTCCTGGAACAATCACATTATCTTCTATGTTTGTGCTATTTATTGCAGTTTTAATTTCAATATAATACTCTAATAATGTTTCCGCATCTAAAGGTGTATCTACTAGATCATCTTTTCTAGAACCTCCTCTTAAAACAAACATTTCATTTAAATTATTATCATACCTTGCAGATATAATTTTTTCTTTTGATACATCATTATATTCCATCAAAACATAAGTTTTTACATTAGGTGATGCATTTTTTATTTGTCTACTAGAATATCTAGCTTCTCCAAACATTGTTGCATCTAAATAGGTTTTCACCTCTACGCATACAATTGGAATTATCACATTTAATGATTGAGTATTATCTAAAACTAAAGATATTTTTTTCCCTATACAAAAATCAACGTCTTTAGAAATGACATCAATATGCATTTGATTATTAATTTTCATCCCTGCAAATATATTCTTATTAAAAATGCCAAATGTATCATTTTCAATTAATGGCAATTTTTCAAATAAGAAAGAACTAATTTCTTCTATAAAAGTTGATCTAAATTTTGATTGATATGCTATATTTATTATTGAAGAAAATTTTTCAACTTCAATTAAATACTCATCTATAATAATAGCTGCTTGTTTAAATATTTCTATATCTTCAGAAATATAATCTAAACTTTGTAGTTTTTGTCTATATTTTAAATAAACTCTCTTATAAAATTCTTCTATTTCTTTCCCTTTTTCATTATAATTAGTTCTTATTTTATTTAATAAATTATTTTCATGTATATAAATCATATTATCATTTTATGATATATTTAATAATTTAAATAATCATATTCTCCTTTCTTTAAATTTTTTATAGTATGTTTATAATATTTATATCACAAAATTTGAATTTTAACAATCACCTCTTCTTTAGTACATTTAGTTAATTAATTAGCTGAAAACTTATATAGATTTAAATTTATAGAATTTGATAGTAAAAAGGCCATCGTTTTTATTACAGATAGTTTTAGATTTTTCATATACAATTTTTAGTATACTAGTTATTAATATTAAGAAAATAATAAAAAAATTTACTTTTCTCTTTTTTTATTTCATGAACTTTTAATTTAATCGTTATCTTTTATCATATTTTAAAATATAAACTAATTTTACGATATAAATTCTTTTTAGATAAAATTAGGTCTTCAATATATTTAATAAATTGCATTGATGAATTAATGCAATTGCTAACTTCCTCACTGCAAGAGCAATAACCTGCGTGAGTTACTCTATCTCGTAATAAATATGTATTATTATACCACTTATTTATTGGAGCTCCTAATTTATTTATATCCCATATACCTCCAAGTCTGCTAGACAGTTCTTTCTTTATCATACTCATAAATGGAATATCTCTTATAAAAATATCAATTTCGGTATCTGTTTTTCCCTCTACTTTCAGTAACTCTCGTAATAATATTTTTATAAAAACTTCTACAGCTATTTGAGAATTAAGTACAGATTCTTCATAAAAACCCTGCCTAAAAAACATTTTTGCATTTACAAAAAAATTGGCTGAATTAATAAATGGATTCGTTTTTTGTGCTATTATATTGCACATCCTTAAAATCTCATTTTTATCTTCGTTTTTTATTATTTCACTAACATAGGGAACATTCATATTTAATATCATAAGACCTGAATCTTTTTCTATCCAATCTTGCACACTTATTATTCTATAAATTGTAGCAAATTCAAGCATACTTGTTCTTAAAGTATAAATTGTCTCATCTTTAGTATGTAATCGATATCCCACAATAATTTCATTTAATTTTTCTAACAATAAATTAAAACAATTATTAAGATATTCTTCATCAATTTTTTCTATATCCATTTCATTAGAAATCGTTATAGACATTTCAACTGATGAGTTTGCTGTTTCAACAGTTGTATCAGATATAAAAACTTTTTTCTGATTGATTACTTTTTTAAACATAAAACACATTGTATTAGTATATTCATTTGTAAGAAACCATTCATAATCTTCTATTGGAAAATAGTATGGTAAAAATATTATAAATTGTAAAATATTTTTTGAATTGAATTTATGATTTGATTTATTAATTCTTTCATAACTTGATTTATCCATTAAAAAAATTTCATTACATTTTTTCATTTAACTATATTCTCCTATTCTTTTTTATTATTTTAAAATTTTATTTTGTATGTCATACAAAAGTTCATTTTGACCTTTTGAAATATCTATACTATTTTTTCAGAAACATCGATTGTTTTTTCCAAAGGAATGGTAGTAGTAAAAATATCATTTTATCCAACTCTTTTAGCCTTATTAGCATTTTCAGTACACATTTTATCTTTTTCAATAATTAATTTGGCAGGAAATGTACTAGCAAATTCACGATGCATAAGAACATTACTTCATATTTCATGAGCAATTTTATTTGTTACATCTATTCTTTGACTTCCTTCAAGATAAAAGATATCATTTAAATGCTTGTCTACAAATTCTATTAATCTATCATGACTTTCAATTAAATTAGTTTTAATATCAAACATCTTTGCATATGGAAATAATTCATCTTCTGTATTAACTTTTTGCTTTGTGTCATATATATTTATATAACTCGTTGAATTCAATTTGTTTTTGTTATTACATAGATTTACAAAATCTTTCTTCATTTTAGAAACTGAATTTTATCTACACCTAAAATAGTTCCATAATCTGCAAGTCCTAAAAATATATGTCCACCATTCCTATTAATCATTGCACATGCTGACTTAAACAGACTATCAGGCAAGCTATATTCAGCTTTTTTAAATTCCGTTGTTTCTTTTTCTTTTTTATTCATTATTTTAAAAGTTTTTGACTTGATTTTTCCTTTTATTAAGTAGATTTACTATTACACACTTTACAAGCAGAATATCCATTATCTATGAGATTTTTTTCTTTTGTTGTAATTTCCTTTATATATTTAGGATCAACATTATTTAACATCTTGCAATTTTCTATGTGGTATTTATTTGTTTGTGAATTAACTAAAAAATTTGCATTTCTACTCTTTACTTGTTTCTTTTCTTCAATTGATTTTTTTACCCTTTGTATTGGTTTTATAATACCTCGTTTGTCCTCTATTATACTTCCATCACTATATTTAAACTTAACTTTTTTCTTAATATTATAACAAAACCTGCATAAAGTAAACTCCGTATCAAAACTCTTTGCTTCCATTAAAACTCCTGTCGGAATTTGATTTTTACCTTTATATATTGGAGTAACTCTATATAAAATTCTTATGTATTTATTTTTATTTTCTTTTATATATTGTTCAACTTTACCTTCAACATCATTCATAATTTTCTTATTCAAATCATCTATTCCAATAAAAATATTATTCTTATCGTTCTTTTTAGCAGATAATCTATATGCTATTGCATGACATCTTTGAAATATTCCAGAACTATTAATTTTTTCTGTCCATCCATTTGGATCAGGATATTTTAAATGTTTTTCTACCATTATTGATAATGTATATTTACTAATAATTGCTATACCACCGCTTGCTCTATTTAACTCATCTGCTTCAAAATACTTTGGAATACCTTCTGTTATCTCAAAATCCTTATTTTTAAAGAATGGCTTATCATTATTTGCCACAGGTGCATAATTATTTAATTTACTTACATCCTTGTCTATAAACTCATTTATAATTTCTTCTTTATCCTTCATTTTTACCTCTTTTATTAGTTTTTTCTAAATTTTCTAATTTAGACTTTACAGTCTCCTTTATAGAATCTTTTACATAATCCACTTCTTCTAAAAATTCCCCATCTAATATAGGAACATAGAAAGCACCTATTTTATGATTTGCCTCTTGAAGTTCTTGTTTTGTAACATTGATTCTAGTAATGTCTCCATCATAATAGTCTACATAGTATTTATCGTTTTTTTCATCGTAATTCACATATAAAAATTCAGTATCATATGAATATTCTAACATAGAATCTTTTATTATATTTTCTAGTATTCCTTTATATTTTGGTGCTAATTCTAAATCATTATATATATCATTATAAAAATTTTTATCAATTGAAATATTGTTTTTTGAATTCTCTAAAGCATTTTGTAATTCATTCATAAATTCATTAACACTATTAGAATTGTCTTTAGTTCTTGTATTAATTTCATTATTTAATAGTATATCCATTTTCCTCCTTGTTATATTTTAAATATTTTTGTTAATCACTTAATACTATAGCACATTTTTCACTCATTTTCCATTATTTTAAAAAACATTCACAGATATTTTACAATTAACCATCTTAATCTGCTTTATTCCTATTTCTACTTTTATATACATTTGCTTGATTTCTACATTGACTACTATCATATTCAGCTTTAGGATTTTTAGCATAAAATACTTTGCCACAATGCTTACATATTTTTAATGGATTCTTTTCACTACAAAGCATAAATCCAAAAGACATATCTAATGCTTGTTTTAATGAATTAGGTTGCCAAGATATTTCTGGTGTATTTCCATACATATTAATTTTGTATGGTATTCCAGAAAAATAATAATCATTTATAGCTTCTCTTGCTCTATATTCATCATAATCATTTATACTATTATTTGCTAAATCTACATACTTTTTGAATGTTTTATACATCTTTTTTGCATATTCAATTATCCAATCTATTTTTTCACAATAAAAACTAGAATAAATTAATTGGTTGCTAAGTGATGTACGATTTAACATTCTTTGTAAATCCGAATTTGTTTCTATTTTTACTTTACCACTTGTTACTGTGTAACTCATTTCATCATTGGTAGCAAATGGAAAGAATAAATCAAAATAGTCTTTAGTTCTCATTACACAATTTTTATTAATAAAATTATTTTCTTTTAATGTTACTACATCATTTAGCATAAAATCAGGGCTAATTGGTGCTTCAACCATAAAGCCCAATAAGCCATATTGCTTTACAAAATAAAAGAGATCCAAACATATATGATAAATACAAAAATATTTTGTTTTGCGATTATATGTTAGAATGGCTAGAAAAACAAAAAGGAAAAGTTGAACAAACAACCTATATAGGTTATGAACAAGTAATTAAAGGTAGATTATACAAATACTTTAAAGCTAAAAAAATAAAATTAGTTGATTTAAAACCTAAACATATTCAAGACTTTTTTGATTTACTTTTTAGCGAAGGTCTATCTGGAAACACAGTAAAACATTATAGAGCAAATATTAGTAAGGCTCTAAAAAGTGCAGTTATCACAGAAATAATAGATAGTAACCCTGCTACTAAATTAGAAACAATTAAAACTAAAGAATATACAGCTGATTATTATACACAAGATGAGTTATTAAATCTAATGGAAATTATAAAAACTACCTCTATTGAATTACTAGTAATAATTGCAGGTGTATATGGATTAAGGCGTGAAGAAGTTATAGGTATTAAATGGAATGCTATTGATTTTAAAACTAAAACATTAACTATTAGATATACTGTAGGTCGTGGTAAAATTGATGGTGTTACACAATTCATTTTCAAAGATAGAGCAAAAAGTGACTCGGGTTATAGAACTTTACCATTATTTGATTTTATTACTGATTTATTAAATATTTATAAAGATAAATATTCAGAATACAAAAAGTTTTATGGCAATACTTATTGTAATGATTACAAAGACTATATATGTTTAATGAAAAATGGAGAACTAATGAAATCTGGATATGTAACACAAACTTTTAGTAAAGTATTAGATAGTAATAATTTACGACATATTAGGTTACACGATTTAAGGCATAGTTGTGGTACTTTATTAATTCAAAATGGTGTGCCAGTTAAGGACATACAAATATGGCTAGGTCATTCTAATTTTCAAACTACATTAAGATATGCACATGCTGATATAGAAAACAAAAAAATTTCTGCAAGTGTTATTAGTGATAAACTTGCATTAGATATAAAAAATACAAAAAAAGAACAAATTACTTAAACTCGCTATTTAGGTAATCTGTCTTAAAAATACATTTCTAACTATTTATAAAAATTCTAATTTTAGAAAAGTGTTAAAACTTTTGTTAGAACTTTGCACATTTTTAAAATTAAAACTTCAAGCTTAATCTTACGAAACACTTGAGGTTCTTATGGTGCAGATGGCCGGAATCGAACCGGCACGGTTTATTCAACCGCAGGATTTTAAGGGGTTAAAGTCAATTTATAACTGTTTTTAACTATTGCTTTTTATTAATAATTAAAGATACTCCCAACTATATTAAAATTAGCACTTTCATTCATTTTTTATTTAAAAATCAAAACATATTTAATTTTCTAAAAATTTTCTAAAATAAAATGATTTGTATACAAATTGTATACTGAAATTTAAAATTAAAAGCCAATTTCTTTAACATGAAAATATAATTTTAAAGGAGGATTTATTCGTGGAAATTGAATATCACAAAGTTGGCGATTATTATCTACCAAATTTGTATTTAGATACTAATTTTGATTACTCTAAAATTGGTAAGTATGGTAGATTGAGATTTCAATTTTTAAAAGAGCATAAAAAGGCAGAATATATTATCTTATTTATGAACAATAAGCTACAAGATCATTTATTAGAAATTGATATTATAGCAAACAATAAATTTGAATTTCTAATGAAAGAATTTGCTAAAAGAGAAAATATTACCGAAGATTTAAAGGTAAAAGACCAATTAAAATGGGTAGGACTTATGAATAATATTAAAAATTCTGTCCAAGAAATTATATTTAAAGAATTAATTTATGTATAGAAAAGAGGTAAAAAATGATGGAAGAAACAAGATTATTTGATATAAATTCTATTGAATTAAATGAGTTATTTGATAGTGTGAGAATAGAGTTAAAAAATAAGAATGAGGATTATAAAAAACTAAAAAAACAATACCATGATATTATGGATAGTTTTCCAAATTTGCAACTAATTTTTGAAGATGATGAAGTATTTGAACTTAATAAAGAAGAATGTAAAATGCTTCAAAAAGTTATTCAATTAGGACTAAAAATTAATGAACTTGAAGAATATTCTATTTTCTTTTTAGGTGGTAGAGAAGCATATTTTTACTTTAATAAAATGGATATTTTAAAAGATTAATAAAAACTATTGTCCTAGCAAGCACTGCATTTGTGCTCCCGCAAATGCAAATTGCTGTCCCAGCAAGCAATGAATTTGTTCTCCCGCACAAATTCAAATTAATGGGGACACCCCAATCCCCATTAAAATATATTTTATGAAAAGAGGTGTTATTAGTATGAGAGAAAGAGATATAAAAAAGGTTATTTATTTAAATGAAAAAGAGAATAAACAATTAAAGAAGAACATGGCAAAATTAAAATTATCTGAAAGTAATTACTTTAGATATCTAATTACGAATTATGAACCTAGAAAATTGCCAGACTATGAAAAATTTTCTAAACTCATTGATGAGTTAAAACCTGTTGGAAAAATTTTAAATCAAGTTGCAAAAGTAGCAAATAGATACGACTTTATAGATGTTAGAAATTGTCAAAGAGCTATTGCAAAACTTGATGAAGTTGAAAATAGAATAAGAAAAGAAATATTGAATGAAACATAGAGACTTTTGACAATCATATACATACCATTTATCAAATATATATGGTTGTCAAAAATATAAAAAATTTATAAAATATTGCGAACTTTTGTTTACTTATGTGCTAATATATGATATACTATGAAAACGAGGTGATAATCTATGAACGATGAAATACACAACAATATTGAAGATGTTCAAAATTTATTACAAAGCATTAATTCTGTTGATGCAGTTGAATTTTCAAAATGGACTAAAGAAAAAGCAAATTTAAGATATAATGGAAAGTTACCTAAATTTCCGATATACAATAATTTTATTTATTGGTGTAATCTTGGAATAAATGTTGGAAGCGAACAAAATAAGTTAAGACCTGTTTTAGTATTAAAAACTTCCCAAAATTCTCCTATATGTACTATTCTTCCACTAACTACTAAAAGATTAAATGATCTATTTTGGTTTCATATTGATTTAGAAGAAATTGATTCTACTGTTTTAGTTGAGCAATTAAAAGTAGTTAGTAAATTAAGAATTACAGATCCATATAGAAAAAAGGGAAAATTAGTTACTATTTCACAAAATGACTGGGACAAGATTAATTCACAACTTGAAAGTCTATATAGGCTAAGACCACTGAAAAATGAATAAAAATTTCAAATTCTGCTTGACTTTCTGCCATGGAATAGTTTATAATTAAATTAATAAAACATTAGTGTCCGTTCTGAAAAGAACGTAAATCATTTTAATCCGATAGCTCAAAAGGCTATCGTTTTTTATTGCATAGAATTTAAAGTTATTCATATACTATTATTACATTAGTGTCCATAGCATTTGCTATGTAAGTCATTAATATAGGAGAAAATCTGAAATATTGATTTTCTCCATTTTTGTTAGCTATTATTTAGTTCATCTAATTCTTCTTCTATATTTTCCCATGGATATACAGAAACTAAATTATAATTAATATTTAATTCATTGCACTTTTCTTTTGAAAGTTCTTTCATCTCATTAGTAGTCATTGCCCATGTAGTAAAACATATATTTTTAACACTATCTTTGTATGTATAATCTCTAGTCAAAGAAACATAAATTATTTGTACATCTTCTCCAAATTTTTCCTTTATCATTTGAACAGCAATATTAGCAGTTTCTCCTGTAACATGATTTCCTTCAACCAATAAAATACATTCATTTTCATTTATCTCAGTGTCTTTAACGTATTCTAGTCCAATTTTAGTATCTATCCCATGAGTTTCATGATTATGTTTTAATTGTATTGGTAACATATCTATAACATTAAACATATGAGAAAGTTTTATTGCTGGAATACCACCTCCACGCATTATAGGTGCTATATATTTAATTGATAGACTATTAGCTTTTAAATAATTATTTACATCATTGTAAATTTGCTCGATAAATTTATCCATTCTTTCCCAAGAAATTAAATCTAAATCTTTTTTTGTATATATATATTTCATGATATCAATTACCTCCTCTAATAACCACTACTTCATATTTTATTTCTTTATTATTCCATGTATTCATACGTTTACCATTTAACTCTGTAAAATTATTTTCATCTGTAGTTTTTCCAAATGGATCATATATATAAAATATCATATATTCTGGTTCTAGGCTATAATATGATTCGATGTCTTCTTTTATTTGGGGAATAAATTTTTTTTCATTAGTGTCTTTTTCTTTAATCATTTTTATCTCTAGTACTATTTTGAACTCTCTAAAAAAGAAATCTGCTCGGTCTGCTTTTCCAGCAATTCTAGCTGCATTTTCTTCAGGTATTATTGAAGGGTAGTATGATTTAAAGATCACATATAATAAATCTTGTACATCATATTCGTCATTTATTTTGAAACATTCATGTTTTTCTCTCCTATCTCTAGTTATCTTTTTACATGCATTAGAAAATTCATTTAGAATACCAATAATTACTTCTTTTGGACTATCATCATGACAAATATCAGCTATTATTCTTTTTTGTAATAAATCTTCAAGAACAATTAAATCTACTATGTCGTTTGATTTTCTTATATAACTACAATAAATATCGGTATTAATCTTATAAAATTCCGCACATAATATATACTTAATTATTTCTTCTATTTCAGAGCAATTTATTTTTATTTTTAGTTCAGCCTCTAGCCTTGCTTTATATGATGGGATAATCTTAGAAATAATAAATTTATTTTTTATATCAGATAAATTATACCTTTCTTCTATATCTTGTAATATTTTTGTATTATTTTTACATAAAAGATAAATTCCTAATAATTCATAGATATTGTTTTTATATGATAATCCTTTTAATGCAGGTCGATCTATTATTTTATTAATTGCATTTTCTTCTTCATTTAAATTAGAATATCCTTTCATTGCTAGTATTCTCGGAGAGTCTATTTCATCTTCATTATTTAATTTATTTTTTATTCCTTTTATATAATTGTAAAAGTATATATCGATTGAATTATTATCCTCAATCAATTCATTTTTTAATCTTTTTATTTCTTCTTTTAAATAAACCATAATTTATCCCCCAAATTACTCAATACTTGATAATCCCAGTCATTTATGCACCTTAATTCATTAGTTAGCTTAGTAATCAAATATGGATATTGCATTGTGACTGTCTTTTTTGATGGTATCATAAAACTTCTATATGACAAATGGCAAAACCAATATATTTGTTTAGTTATATAGTCTTTATCAATAAAACTTGAACGCATATCTATATCTACCAATAATGGAATAATACTTCTATCTACTAATGATAATAAAGTCTTATTAGAATCTATATTTATATATAATCCTTTTTTATTAAAGTATTTTCCTTCATTTGTGAATAATTTAAAATTATGATTATAATTTAAATGTACCAAAGCATATTTAAACTTTATATCTGAAAATTCTTGCAATACATTATAAATTGCTGCTATTTCAGATTTTTTTCCTGGGGTTTTATTTAAATGAAATATTAACCTGAATTCTTTAGTTTTGTCTATATGAGCATCAATAATTTCTTGTAATGTTTTCCTTAAATATTTTTCAAATACTTCTTTGTAATTTTCGATAGTAGTTAATGGAGAACATTCTGTAACTAAATAGCTTCCATCATAATTAAATACTTGTGAAATACCAAAAATCCTATTTTTGTTTTTATCAAAACATGATGATATTCCTATTATGAGTTCTTGTTTTTGTTTTTCTATTTTTTCTATTGTCCATGGAGTTCCACCTAATTTAGCATATATATTTAATGCAATATTATTAAGAATAAAATCATTTGTTTTTTTCATTTTTTCTATTAATATCTCTTGAGAAGTGATCCCTTGTCCAATTAATTTAGCCTTACAAAAATGATATGGAGAATTCTCAACATTTAATTTTTTAAATCCTTCTTCTAAAATAATAACTGCCATTTTGTATTTTTCTTTGTTTTTTAATATATCTTTATATAAAATTGTTCCATATGAGTTTACATCTTTTTCGTTAACCAGAATAATTTCAAAATTAACATTTAAATGAAATATATTAGTTATTTTTCTTTTCAGCTTTTCTATAAAATTTTCAGTAGTTCCTTCATATTCTCTAGGAGAAACTACAGCTATATTTATATTTTGATTAGAAAAAATTTCATATGAATATGGTCTTAATTTTTCCACTGCTTCATTATATTTTATTCCTGATATTGTTCTTCCACAATAATAGTAATGTTCTGGATTAGATAAAAAATCTACTTTAAAAACTTCATTGCTATAAGGTAAGCATTTTATATCTATACTATTTATTGAAAAGTCTTTATGGAAAAATATTCCCTTTATATTATTATTTATGAATTGCACTGTACTTATTATATTTTTAAATATTTCCTTATTATCTTCATATTTGTATTTTAATGAATTATATCTTTCTCTACTATTTGTACTATCAATAAGTCTTTCTATCGCTTTTTTTGTCGGAAATATAATTTCATTTTCATATTTTAAATCCGCTATATCTATTCCTTTTTGTATAAATTCATTTCTATCCCATAAGAATTTATATTTTAGTTTAGTTGATAATGTGATTCCTATTACTTTGTCTTGATTACTATAAAAGGTATCTAATAATCGTATGTCATTTATAGTAAGCCCATTAATATAACCATCTGCTATATTTTTGTTTGAGTTAATTTCTAGCAAACTTGAATATTTTTTTCTACTTACATCTGCACCTCGTGATTTAAAAAATTCAGCTAATCCATTTGAAATTATAATTTTGAAAATTAGAGGATAATCTTTAAGCAACATATGTACTTTTGTATGATTAAAACTAGGTATTTTTTCTTTTTTTGTTCTATTCCAAAAGTAAATATCTAAGCCAATTCTATGAAAAAAGAATTCTTTGTTTTTCTCTTGTAGTTCTTTGTAATTTTCTTCATCAATGTAATCTGTTTTCATTACTTCAATATTATCATTTGTTAAATTGCACTTAAAAAAATTTAAAAATATTCCTGTCATTTTATTTCCCCCATATTTAAAAATAATTATATTGTTAAATTGCTATTAGGCATAGCTATTATATTTCATTTAACCACTCTACATATTTGTCATAAGTAATTTTTCCCTTATCAAGTTTTTCTCTCATTTTTCTATTATCTTCCTTAAATTTTTGAAATTCTTTTTCATACTGGCTATTTTCTGGATTTCTTCTTGTTCTTAATAATAATTTTTGATATACATTCCTATAAGTTCTCAAATCCTCATCTTCACTAATCATCTTTTGTTTTACTTTAAATGATCCAATTTCTTTGCAAGTTTTGCCATCTTCATAAATGTTAGAGCAATATAATTCATCTGTTCTTTTTTCTGGTACAAAGTATTTTCCACAGTTTTTACATTTTTTAATTTCAAACTTGTCCATGCAAACAATTTCTTGAAGTTCTATAATTAGCAGTTGTGTAATGTCTGTGCTTTCAAAAGTATATGGAATTTGCAAGATTTTATCTTTATTTACTGTTGCAATCTCTATTAGAGATTCTTCATCTAAAGTGCTATGCTTATCTAATAATACTGTTAAATCTCCAAGAGCAATATTTAATTTGCTACTTTCAAAATGAGAAATAGCTTTGTTTTCTTTTTTACTTAAAACATAAAATCTTTGTAATGGTGTCAAATGCTTAATTTCTTCTAACTCATTAATGTTAAATAAGTAGTTTATGTCAGCAATAAGATTTTCTTTTATGATTTCTAACTCTTCTCTATATTTGCCAACAATTTCTGTTATTACATTTTCATAGTCCTTTATAGAATATGTATTTTTAAATTCCCTTTTTGTTATTCCAGAAAGCAAAGTTAAACTATATGCTTGTCCAAATTTTTTAACACTCTCATAGTCTTTAAAATCACAATTTAAGAAGTTACAAAGTAAAGTACCTATACGATTATCTTTTTGAACTAAAATAGCCTCAAAATCGTTTTTAGACATTTTATAGCCATAATAAGTAAGATATTCTTTCCTTGAATTTCTGTCTACATATAGTCTAGTTAGATTATTTACTTTTCTATTTTTAATAAAATTGACCACATCATTATTTTGATTTTTCATAAGTTTTATATTACCTTTCAAATTTATAGTTATTTTTTTATATTATTTTATCACAAACTATTGACTCTTGCAAGTATCTATGCTATTATTAAATTAGTTTTAGATATTTTTATATCAAATAATAACAAAGCACATTGAAAATTGCATATTACATAGCTCAAATTTAAATGAGTAAATAAATTACAAGGAGGTATACATGGATAATTTAGACAACTATCATTTAATGTTTAATAACTATCCAGATGTAGTAGATATTAAACAACTTCGTGAAATGTTAGGTGTAGGAATTACTAAAGCTTATACTTTAGTTAATAAGAACATTATTCCTTCCAAGAAAATTGGTAGAGAATATAAAATTCCAAAAGTAATGGTAATTAATTACTTAACAAGTACAGAATAATTTATTTACCAAATTTACTTTAATATCTAAAACTAACGATTCATGTTAAAGTAAATTGGCTGTTATAATGAAAGGAGATTGTAGATGGTTAAAGTAACAGCAACAATTTACAAGAGAAGTAAAAATTGGGTGGCACTACTTTATATAGTAGATGGTATAAATCCACCTCGTAGGAAATCGATAACAACTGATGTTCCTATTACAAAATCTGAGAAAACAGCACGAAAAAGTGCAGAAGAAATTAGAAGAAGATATGAAGAAGAATTAAACAATAATTTGAAAGTAAATCAAATAGCAGAAAACTCAAATGATAGTATCTTATTTTGTGATTATATGTTAAGTTGGCTTGAAATGATAAAACCTAATGTAAGGCAAACTACTTATGGTGGTTATGAAAGAATAATTAAGAAAAGAATATACCCATATTTTAAAAACTTAAATATTACTCTTACAGAATTAAATCCAATCCATATACAAGCATTTTATACTTATCTTTTTAAAGAGAAAAAACTAAAAGGTGCAACTGTTAAAAAGTATCATGCAAATATTTTATCTGCTCTATCCTATGCAGAAAAAATAGATTTAATTGTTTCAAATCCAGCCAAGAAAGTAGATACACCAAAAGTTGAGCCTTATGTTCCAACTTTTTATAATAAAGATGAGTTGCAATTACTTTTTAGCATAATAAAAGATACTAATATTAAAATACCAATTTTAATTGGTGCATTTTATGGATTTCGTAGAGAAGAAATACTTGGACTTAAATGGGATGCTATTGATTTTGAAAATAATTCAATAACAATTAACTTTACAGTAACAGAAGCAAGTTTTGATGGAAAACATCAACTTGTAGCAGAAGCTAAAACAAAAACAAGTTCAAGTTATAGAACTTTACCATTAATTCCAGAAATAAAGGAATTATTACTTGAAGAAAATGAAAAACAAAAGGAGAATAAGAAGGTATTTAAAGATTGCTATTTGAATAAAGATGGTTATATATGTGTAAATGAAGATGGCTCGCTTATAAAACCAGACTATCTAACACATAAGTTTCATGAAATTATTGTTAATAACAAACTAAAGCCAATAAGGTTACATGATTTAAGGCACAGCTGTGCATCACTTCTTCTAAAAAATGCAGTTCATATGAAAGATATTCAAGTATGGCTTGGACATTCTAGCTTTAATACAACAGCAAATTTATATGCACATGTAGATAAAACAGCTAGTGAAAATTCGGCAAAAGTCATTAGTAATGTTCTTAGTATAGAAAAAACTGCATAAAACAAAAAGTTATTATCTATGGAAATTAGATAATAACAATACATAACAATAAATGAAAATTAGATATTTTTGTATACAAATTGTATACTGATGATATTTTTAAATAAAAAAATAGACTTATCAAAAACTCTAAAAGCATTGATAAATCTAATGGTGCCGTTGACGTAGTTATTTACAACTTTTTCGGCTCTCATAACGATTGATATAAAATCAATCAAACTATATATAGATTACCAGATTATTTAACAAAAATCAAGTAACTTAATAAAAATCTTTTCTGCGAAAATTTGTTTTTTGTATTGTTTTATTGTAAATTGTATGCTATACTAACTG
>CAMMHE010000026.1 GCA_946496575.1 uncultured Clostridium sp.
TCAAGGCCTTATAGGCCCATATGAAAATCCCCCAGTTATACTGGGGGATAATTATGTGTCCTAAATATCAATAAACAATTCTTTTTTTAAAAATTGTTTACCTTTAGAACTCATTTCAACAAGTGGAAGTCTAGGACTTCCAAATTTAAAATCAAGCATATTAAGAGCAGCTTTTACTGGTATAGGATTGACTTCAGAAAAAAGTAATTTAATTAAAGGTATAGATTTTAATTGTAGTGATATTGAATTTTCAATATTACCATTCATAAAATTATTTACAATATCACAAACGAGTTTAGGTTTAATATTCGATAAAACTGAAATTACACCTTTTCCACCTAAAGAAAGTACAGGTAAAATTTGATCATCATTACCAGAATATAAATTTAAGTTATCTCCACATAAATGTGCAATTTCTGCAATTTGTGATAAATCCCCACTAGCTTCTTTTATAGCTACTATATTGTCTATTTTTGATAGTTCTTTACATGTTTTAGGAAGAATATTCACACCAGTTCTGCTTGGAACATTATAAAGAATTATTGGAATATTAACATTTTTAGCAATTTCTAAATAATGCGAAATTAAGCCCTCTTGAGTAGTTTTATTATAATATGGTGTAACAATAAGCAAACCATCTACTCCAAGATCTTCTGCAATCTTTGACATTTCTATTGCTTGTTTAGTGTTATTACTACCTGTTCCAGCAATAATAGGAACTCTACCATTAGAGGTTTGAATACTGCATTTAATTACATCTATTTTTTCTTGCATAGTCATTGTGGCAGATTCACCTGTAGTACCACATACTATTAACGCATTTACACCATTTGAAATTTGAAATTCGATAAATTTTTTTAATTCTTCAAAATTTATACCATCATTAGAAAAAGGGGTGGCTATGGCAGTACCACATCCTGTAAATAAAATATCTTTCATAGTTGATCTCCTTACAAAATATAATTTAATTTTCAATTAACTTCTCAAGTATTTGAACAGCATTACTTGCAGCACCTTTTCTGATGTTATCAGATACAACCCAAAGATTTAAACCATTTTCAATACTAAAATCACGTCTAATTCTACCAACAAAAACATTATCACTTCCTGTTGCTAAAGTAGCTAATGGATATATATTTTTTTCAGGTTCATCTAATACAACAATACCAGGAGATTTTGATAAAATTTCCTTAATTTTGTCAAGGTTAAAAGCTTTTTCAAACTCAATATTTATAGATTCACTATGGCTATTTTCAACAGGAACCCTAACTGCGGTAGCAGTAATTTTTAAATCCTCTTTGCCTAAAATTTTTTTAGTTTCATTAATCATTTTATATTCTTCTTTGGTGTAACCATCGTTTAAAAATATATCTATATGTGGCAAACAATTATTATATATTGGGTGTGAAAACTTTTGAGGAGAAATACCTTTTGAACCATTTTCTAAATCTAATAATCCTTGTCTACCAGCTCCCGAAACAGCCTGATATGTAGAATATACTATTCTTTTTATACAGAAATTATCATCTAAAGGTTTCAAAGCAACTACGGCTTGAATTGTAGAACAATTTGGATTTGCGATTATTCCATGATTTTCATTAATTTTTTCAGGATTAACTTCAGGAACAATTAAAGGGACATCATTTTGCATTCTAAAAGTGCTACTATTATCTATTACTATACAACCTTTTGATGCTGCAATTGGTGCAAAATGTTTTGATACTTCACCACCAGCACAAAAAATAGCAAAGTCAAACCCATTATCAAAACTAGAATCTGTTAATTCAAAAGTACAAAATTCTTTACCTAAAAAATTAATTTTATTTCCAGCAGATCGTTTTGAACAAAAAAGATAATAGTCTAAATTAGAAAAATTTTTTTCTTCTAAAACTTTAAGAACAGTTCTACCAACTAACCCAGTAGCACCAACTATAGCAATTTTATATCTTTTACTCATACTTACCTCCTTATACATTATATTAATTATAGTTAAAAATGATAATATAAAATATTGAAAAATATGTAAGAAATCTGTTATAATATAGAACAATAAAAAGGGAGAAAGTCGAAAATGAAAAAAATAAAAAATATAAAAAAATTTTCTTTAATAATATTATTAGTGGTTTTATTAATAATAGCAGTAACATTTGCAATAATAAAAATTACAAAAACAACAAAAGAAGCAAGTCTAAATGTTAAAAATTCAGATAATGAAAAAATAGAAAAAATACAAGAAACAACTGAACAGTTAGAAATTGAAACAGAAGAAAACGTACAAGAAAACTATACTGAAGATGAGCAAATAAAAGATGATAAAAAAGAAACTATTAATACAGAAAATAAGCAGCCATATTTTATAAGAGTAAACTATACACAAAATGTAGTAACAATATATGAAAAGGATTCAGAAGGAAATTATACAAAACCAATAAAAGCAATGTTATGCTCAACAGGAACTTCAACACCTAAAAGTGGGACATACTCTATTAGTGATAAATATAAATGGGGAAGATTATTTGGTGGAGTGTCTGGACAATACTGTACCAGAATTGTAAAAAGTATATTATTTCATTCAGTTCCTTATATAACATATGGAGATAAAGGATCATTAGAATATTGGGAATATGACAAACTTGGAACAACAGCATCAGCAGGATGTATACGTTTAACAGTAGAAGATGCAAAATGGATATATACGAATTGTGGAAAAGGGACACAGGTAGAATTTTATTCAGATACAAATCCAGGACCACTAGGAAAACCAACAGCTCAAAAGATTTCTTCAGAAGAAGCAGTTAGAGGTTGGGATCCAACTGATCCAGATGGAAATAATCCATGGAAGACATATTCGAAAATAGAAATGCCATCAAATCCGTCACAAAATGATAATGAGCAAGTAATCCCTGAAAATCCAACTATTCCAACAGAGCCAGAGCAAAAACCAGATTTAACACCAACAGAGCCAGAAGATCCTATAATAAATGATGAAGAAAAACCTTCAGATTCAGAAAATGAAGAAAACAAACCACCTGAAGATAAACCAGATGATGAACAAAAACCAATAGAACCAGACGAAAAAGATCCAAATGCAGAAGAAAAACCAACACAACCAAGTGAACAAGATCCAATACCAGAAAAACCAATAGGATCAGAAACAAACGGAAAGAGTTAAAATTTTTAACGAAAAACTACTGAAAATATAAAAATATAATTTCAGTAGTTTTTGTTGAAAATAAAGTAAAAGAATGATAAAATAAGAAAAATTAAATGAGGAAGGAAAATATAAAATGATAGATTTTAAAGAAAATATATCAGCAAGTATAATGAATGCAATAAGTATAAGTAATAACAAAAAAGAAATTTTCGATGAAAACGAAGAAAAAGATAAAATAAAAGAATATATTGAAGTACCAAAAGATGATACAAAAGGTGATTATGCATTCCCATGTTTCAGACTAGCAAAGGAATTAAGAAAAGCACCACAACAAATAGCACAAGAAATTCAAGAAAAAATTCAGATTAATGAAAAGATTATCAATAAAATAGAAGTAGTTGGAGGATATATAAATTTTTACATAAATAAACAATTATTAGTAAAAGAAACAATACAAGAAATTGAAAAAAGTAAAAATTATGGATCTTCAAAAATAGGAGAAGGAAAGAATATAATAGTAGAATATTCAGCACCTAATATAGCAAAACCATTTCATATTGGACATTTAAGGACAACAGTAATAGGTGCAGCATTATATAATATCTATAAATATTTAGGATATAATACCATAGGAATAAATCATTTAGGAGATTATGGAACACAATTTGGAAAATTGATAGAAGGATATAAAAGATGGGGAACAGAATATAATATAGAAGAAAATCCAATAGAAGAACTAGTTAAAATATATGTAAGAATAAATGAAGAATGCAAAAAAGATGAAAAAACACTAGAAGCATGTAGGGAAAATTTCAGATTACTAGAAGAAAAAGATGAGTATTGTACAAAGCTTTGGGAAAAATTTAGAGATGTAAGTTTAAAAGAATTCCAAAAAATATATGACTTATTAGGAGTAAAATTTGATGCAGTAACAGGAGAATCATTTTATGTAGATAAGATGGATAGAATAGAAAAAATACTACAAGAAGAAAATATATTAACAGAGTCAGAAGGAGCAAAAATAGTAGATTTAGAAGATAAAGGTTTAGGAGTATGTATAATAAAAAAAGCAAATGGCTCAAGTATATATGCAACAAGAGATTTAGCAGCTATTAAATATAGAGCAGAAACATATAATTTTGATAAATGCTTATATGTAGTAGCATATGAGCAAGCCTTACATTTTAAACAAATATTTGAAGTAGCAAAATACTTACAAATACCAGAAAAATGTGTTAAAGGTTTAGAACATGTACAATATGGTATGACAAGAGTAGCAACAGGAAAAATGTCAACAAGAGCTGGAAATGTTGTAAAAGTAGAAGAACTATTAAATGAAGCAATAAAAAGAGTAGAAAAAATAATAGACGAAAAAGATGCTAATTTAGAAAACAAAAAAGAAGAAGCAATAAAAATAGGAATAGGAGCAGTAATATTTAATAATTTAGCAACAACTATAATAAAGGATCAAATATTTGACTGGAAAAATGTATTAAATTTTCAGGGAGAAACAGGACCATATATACAATACACATATGTTAGAACACAAAGCGTATTAGAAAAAGTTTCAAAAATACCAAATGCTGATGAAATAGAAACTGAATTATTAACAGATGAATTATCAAATAATATCATAAAATTAATATATAGTTTTAATGAGACACTAGTACTAGTAACTGAAAAAAATGATCCATCAATATTATCAAGATATTTAATAGATTTAGCAAAAAAATTTAGTGCATTTTATAATGAAAACAAAATTATAGTTAAAGATCAAAAAATTCAAGACGCAAGAATTTATTTAACATTTGCTGTGGGAAAAACATTAGAAATTGGAGCAAGCCTACTAGGAATTAAAATGCCAAATAGAATGTAATATATTAATTGTTTGCATGCTACACTTGCAATTTTGTAAGTTTTATGATTTAATCTTTTTAATATTATAACATATGAAAATAAAAAGAAAGGAAAATGTTAGTAAACAACTAACATAAGTAAAAATGAATTTATATCCCAAAGAATTATTAAATAGTGTTGAAGAAATAACAATAGAAATGATACAAAAAAACAAATTAAAAGCATTAATATTGGATGTAGATAACACATTAATAGGACACAATAAAAATATATCAGAGGAAAAAGTACAGTGGGCTAAAAATTTAAAAGGTCAAGGAGTAAAATTATATATTTTATCAAATACTAACAAAAGAGAAAAAGTACAAAATATAGCAAAAAAATTAGAAATACCATATATAATTTTTGCAGCAAAACCACTAAAAAAAGGTTTTATAAGAATTCAAAAAGAATTAAATTTAAAACCGGAAGAAATAGCAGTTGTTGGTGATCAAATATTTACAGATATCGTAGGTGGAAATAGGTGTAACATGTTTACAATACTGGTAGAGCCAGTTGATAAACAAGATTTATGGGTGACTGCATGGAAAAGACCAATTGAAGAAAAAATAAAAAACAAGTTTAAAAAAACAAAGGAGAAAAACAAGGATGTATTTTAATGATGTGCATATAATATATTATATAATTACAATAATTCTAGGAGCAATTGCAGGTAAGGTAGCAGATTGGGCAAACTATAGATTACCAGAATATAAAAAAGTTTTATCTTTTGACATATTCAAAGAACGCAAAAAATATAGAACAAATTATATAATTATAATAATAACAATAGTATTATATGTACTAACATTATATAATTATGGAATACACAATACATTTATAGCAAATCTTGAATTAATAAAATACCTGATACTTATTCCTATAATATTATCTGCATTTGTAATAGATTATAAATTGCAAATAATACCAAATAGACTAAATTTAACATTATTTGAGATAGGGCTAATAACCGCATTTATATATGGATGGTCAAATATAGCTATAACAATAAATATGTTATTAGGAATGTTAGCAGGTGGAGGAATATTTTTATTAATAACATTGATAGGTGGAGCAATTTATGGAAAAGAAGCAATGGGACTTGGAGATGTAAAGCTAATGGGAGCTTTAGGGTTATTCTTTGGTTTATCTAATATAGTAGTTATATCACTTGTATCATTTTTAATTGGAGCTATATTAAGTGTTTTCTTACTAGTAACTAAAATCAAAAAATCTAATGAATATATACCATTTGGACCATTTATAGTAATAGCAAGTATAATAAGCATTTTAGTACCATTTAATACATTACTTGGAATTTTAATGAAAATTTTTACCTTGGGATTATATAAAGGTTAAATGTAAACGTATATAAGGGGCATAATAAGTAATTATATAAAATATAGCAAATAATGGGGGAATTTAAATGAATCCAAAAATGCAATGGCTTAGAAACAAAATAACAAGCATGAATTTGCAAGGAATGATAGTTTCTAATCCTATAAATATACGATATTTGACAAATATTCAAGCAGAAGGAATACTAATTCTTACTAGAAAAGAAAACATTTATATAACTGATGGAAGATATATAGAACATGTCCATAAAACACTTACCATATTTGATGAAATAATAGTATATGATATAAAAGATATATCACAAGATGATTATGAAAACTTCTTTTTATTCTGTGAAAATGTAGGATTTGAAGAAAATTATTTAACATATTCAAAATATAAAGAATATATACGAAAATTTAGAATAAATAGTTTTATTGAGACAGAAGATATTATAGAAAAGCAAAGAACAATAAAAGATGAAGAAGAAATAAAAAATATAAAAGAAGCATGCAATATAACAAGAAAATGTTTTGAATATATAAAGCCATATCTAATTGAAGGCAGTACTGAAAAACAAATATCGAGAAAAATAGATGATTATTTCTTTAAAAATGCAGAAGGACCTGCATTTGATACAATAGTCGCAAGTGGTGAAAACTCATCAAAACCACATGCAGTTCCAACAGATAGAAAATTTATGAAACAAGATATAATAACTATAGATATAGGGTGCAAATATAATGGATACTGTTCAGATATGACAAGAACATTTTTTATAGGAGAACCAACTGAAAAACAAAAAAATGTATACAATTTAGTATTAAAAAATCATGATCAAACAATAGATGCTATAAAAGAAGGAATGAACACAAAACAATTATCAAAGATGGTAGAAAATGACTTTAAACTTCATAATTTTGATTTAATACACAGTTTAGGGCATGGAGTAGGATTAGAAATACACGAAAAGCCAAATATAAGTAGCAAAGTAGAAACAATCTTAAAAGAAAATATGGTAGTGACTGTAGAACCCGGAATATATATATCAGGAGAATTTGGAATAAGAATTGAAGACACAATATTAGTAGAAAAAGGTGGAGCAAGTAAATTATAATACATCAAATACTACAAACAATTAAAGTGGAAATGTTATGAAAATGCTTGATTTTTCCAACTATATATTGTATAATAAAAAGGTCAAATTAATAAAAAGAAAGAGAAAACATAAAAAACGAAAGGAGAAACAAAATGGCAGGAGTATATATGGCAGGTGACTTTAGAAATGGAACAACATTTGAAATGGATGGAGGAGTTTATAGAGTAGTAGAATTTCAACATGTAAAACCAGGAAAAGGAGCAGCTTTTGTAAGAACAAAATTAAAAAATGTAATAACTGGAGCAGTTTTAGAAAGAACTTTCAACCCATCAGATAAATATCCAGGAGCAGAAATAGAAAGAAAAACAATGCAATATTTATACAATGATGGAGATTTATATTATTTTATGGATAATGACACATATGATCAAACACCTTTAAATAAATCAGATTTAGGTGATACATTAAAATATTTAAAAGAAAACATGGAAGTTACAATACTTTCATTCAAAGGAAAAGTATTTGCAGTAGAACCACCAATATTTGTTGAATTAACGGTAACTTATACAGAACCAGGATTTGCAGGAAATACAACAACAACATCTGGAAAACCAGCAACATTAGAAACAGGACTAGAATTACAAGTTCCTATGTTTATAAATATTGGAGATGTATTGAGAATAGATACAAGAACATGTGAATACATGGAAAGAGTTTAATAAAGGAGGTAAATACAGGAAAACTAAACCTGTATCTATAGAGAATGACAGAATTAGAGAAAGAATTTCACGAATTTGAAAAAGACATTGAAAAAAATATTATTAACTCAAATGACTTAAATTATATAAAAAAAAGAACAGCAAATCTAATAAAGACAGTATTTAACGAAGTTGATAAATTAATAAACTACAATGAACAAAGAATAAATAATTTAGAAGATAAATTAGAAAAAGTAGAAGAAATAGTTGAAGGAATTGAAAAAGACATATATCTTGACGAAGTAGATGATATTGATAATAATGGAATAATTTGTCCATATTGTAATTTTGAATTTGAAATCGATTATGATGAGACACTGAAAGAAGTAGAATGTCCACAATGCCATAACATAATAGAATTAGACTGGAATGGAGACATTAATGAGGATTTTGAAGGATGTAATGGTCATTGCTCATCATGTGGAAACTGTAATGACGAAAATGAGGATGATGAGAATAATTTATAATTAAAGTGAGGAAAAAAATGGAGTATTTATATATTTTGAAAGAAGCTCTAGTATGGGTAATAACTATATTTTGGCTATATCAAATAATAATTAGTTTATGCTCATTAATAAAATTAAAAGATAAACCATTTAAAGTAAATAAAAATCATAAATTTATGGCAATCATACCAGCACATAATGAAGAAATGGTAATAGGAAGCTTAATTGAAAGCCTAAAAGACCAAACTTATGATAAGAACTTATATGATATATATGTAATTGCCGATAATTGTACAGATAATACTGCAAAAATTGCAGAAGAGGCAGGAGCAATTGTATATAAAAGATTCGATAGTGTCAACAAAACAAAAGGCTATGCATTAAACTGGTTTTTAAAACAAAAAATTTCAGAGAATGCCGATTATGATGCATTTTTTGTATTTGATGCAGATAACATAGTAGATAGAAATTTCATAAAAAGTATGAATAAAAAATTATGTGAAGGTGAAGAAGTAGTTCAAGGATATAGAGACATAAAGAATCCTACAGATAATTGGATAACTTCTGGATATGCTCTATTTTATTGGACACTTCATAGATTCTATCATTTAGCAAGGTATAATATAGGTTTATCACCACTTCTAAATGGAACAGGATTTATGGTCAAATTTGATGTTATTAAGCCACAAGGATGGAATACGGAAACTTTAACGGAAGATATAGAATTTTCATTAAAAAGAATAATAGCGGGCAAGAAACTTGGATGGTCAACAGAAGCAATTGTATATGATGAACAACCAACATCATTTAAGCAATCATGGTCACAAAGAAGTAGATGGACTGTAGGACATATACAATGTGTAAATAAATATACAGGCGAGCTTATAGAATCTGTAAAGAAATATAAAACTTTAATGAATTTTGATGGATTTTTATATATAATTGGCAGTATACCAATGTTTATCATTTCTATAGTATTATTAATAGCAAACTTTATTATGTATACAGCTAATGAGATGACTAATGTAGAATTAATAATAAATATATTACGATATTTGATACCTACTCTATTTTTACCATCATTAACTGCAATTTGTGCAATGATTCTAGATAGAAAACCAATAAAACCTATGTTAAAAGGATTATTAACATATCCACTATTTATGGGAACTTGGATAGTAATAAACTTTAAATGTCTCTTTAAAAGAGAAACATCATGGGAAAAAATCAATCATGTACGTAACATTAAGATTGCAGAAGTAAATAATATAGAAGAAAAAGTTATTTAATATAAAAGATAGAAATGTGGCAAAAAACTTTTTAAGTGTTGCCATTTTTCTGTGTTAAGGTAAAAAGGAGAATATATGTTATTTTTAAATAAAACCAAAGTTTATGCTTTTGTAGGTCCATCAGGAACAGGTAAAAGCTATAGGGCTCAAATGGTAGCAAATGAGAAAAATATAAAATACATAATTGATGATGGTTTATTAATAAGAGAAAATGAAATAATAGCAGGTAAATCAGCAAAAAAAGCTGATACAAAAATAGAAACAGTAAAACAAGCAATATTTTTAGATGGAGAAGAAAAAAACGAAATATGTAATGCAATAAAAAAATATAAACCAGAAAGCATATTAATATTAGGAACATCTGATGATATGGTAAATAAAATTGCAGAAAATCTAAATTTGCCAAAAATACAAGAAACAATATATATTACTGATGTGGCTACAAAACAGGAGATGGAAACGGCAAGAAGAATAAGGCAAACAGAAGGAAAACATGTAATACCAGTTCCAACATTTGAAATAAAAAAAGATTTTTCTGGATATTTGCTTGATCCATTACAAATATTCAAAACAAAAGGAAAAGGGCAAAAACCATATATAGCAGAAAAGTCAATTATAAGACCAACTTTTAGCTATTTAGGAAGATTTACTATATCAGACAGTGTGTTTAAAGAAATAGTTGAATATATAGCAACAAAAATGTCAGAAATACACAAAGTATTAAAAACAAGAATAGATAATACTCCAGAAGGACCAATTATATATATGGAAGTATCAGTAGTCTATGGTTATAATGTTGTAGATGGCTTATTAGAATTTAAAAGAAGAGCTAAAAAAGAAATTGAAAACCTTACAGCAATGAATGTAGTGTCAATTGATGTAGTAGCAAGAAGTGTATATATGCCGGAGGAAGAATAAATGAAAAAAGTTTTTAAAAATATAGTAAGAAAAGTGGTTGAATTTTTCCTATTTCTATATTGTAAAATAGTCTATAGACTAAAAATAATAGGAATAGAAAATATCCCAAATGAACAAGTAATATTTTGTAGTAATCATAGAAGCTTCATAGATCCACCAATTATTAGAATAACATGCAAAAAAGATGCTAGATTTTTAGCAAGAGAAAGTTTAGCAAAAAATAGGTTTTTAGCATTTTTAGGTTGGATATTTGATGTTATATATGTAAAAAAAGACTCAAAAGATATTGCTGCTTTAAAAAGTACATTAACATTATTAAAAAAAGGTGAAACAATAGCACTTTTTCCAGAAGGAACTCGTAATGGAATAGCAAAGGGAGAAGAAGTAAAAGATGGAGCAGCATTTTTTGCAATAAAATCAGGTGTTAAAGTTGTTCCAGTAGGCATAAGTGGAAAAATAAAGCCATTCCATCAGCTTACAGTAAGATATGGAAAGCCAATAGATTTTAGCCAGTATAAAGATCCAAAAAATAAAGAAGAGTTAGAAATAGTAACAAATAAAATAATGCAAGAAATTAAAAATTTATTATAATCATGAATTATAATAAAAAAGTTCCTCCCACGCCACATGCTGTAGCGTGAGAGGAGGAGGTATTCAAACTTACGCCGTTGTTGCTTCACTAGTTTGATTGCTACTTTTTTCATTTAAATCTGGGTCGTGTTCTAAGTTTTTTAACTCTTTTTTCCAAGCAGTACGGTGTTTGCTAGGGGATGGATCGCTGTGAGCGGCATCTTGTAGAGCTTTTTGCTTTTTTGGTATGGTATAACACCATATGGCTCCGACTAAGAATCCGGTCGTGAAACCTAGAATTGCGAAGGCAATCATTTTATCTAACTGTCTTGGCAGCAAAGATATTATTGCTGCCGTCATTGCCATCATAATGATGACAATGATCATAATGTGGATTCCCCGTGGTTGAAACTTTTTCATGATGTTTTTACCTCTCTTTATAAAATATTTATTTACTTGCATAGCAAGTATTATACCTTAATTATACCACTAAATATAAACAAAGTCAAAAAATTGTAATTGGAAGGAGGAAATGTTAGCATTTTATACTAACATAAAAATAGGAATGAATAATCAAAAAATCAGAAATATTGCAATAATTGCACATGTAGATCATGGAAAAACAACACTAGTAGATGCTTTATTAAAACAAAGCCATGTATTTAGAGAAAATGAAAAAATACAAGAAAGAGTAATGGATTCAAATGATCAAGAAAAGGAAAGAGGAATAACAATACTTTCAAAGAATACATCAGTAATATATAAAGATATCAAAATAAATATAGTTGATACACCTGGACATGCTGACTTTGGAGGAGAAGTAGAAAGAGTATTAAAAACAGTAGATGGAGTATTATTATTAGTAGATGCATTCGAAGGCGCAATGCCACAAACAAGAGAGGTATTAAAAAAATCACTATCATTAAACTTAAAACCAATAGTAGTAATAAACAAAATAGATAGGCCAGGTGCTGAACCATTAAAAGTTGTAGATCAGGTAATAGATCTATTTATCGAATTAAATGCAACAGATGATCAATTAGATTTTCCAGTAATATTTGCATCAGCAAAAAATGGAATAGGAAAAATGAATTTAGAAGACGAAACAACTGATTTAAGTTGCCTATTTGAAACTATAGTAAATACTATAAAAGCACCAAATTGCAATGAAGAAGGAAAACTTCAAATGTTAGTATCAAATATTGATTATGATGATTATGTAGGAAGAATTGCTGTAGGCAGAGTAGAAAGAGGAGTAATAAAAGTAGGACAACCTGTAACAATATGTGAAGCAGATGATAAAGTAGAACAAGGAAAAATAGCAAAAGTTTATACTCATGTTGGGTTAAAAAAAGTTGAAGTAGATATAGGAAAAGCAGGTGACATTATAGAAGTTGCAGGTCTTGCAAACATTCATATTGGAGATACAATTTGTGAATTTGGATATCCAGATAAAATACCATTTGTAGATATTGACGAGCCAACTATATCAATGACATTTAGTGTAAATAATGGTCCATTTGCAGGAAAAGAAGGAGAATATATCACATCACGACATATACGTGATAGACTATTCAAAGAATTAGAAAGAAATGTAAGTCTACGTGTAAAGGAAACAGAATCACCAGATTCTTTTGAAGTATCAGGAAGAGGAGAATTGCATTTATCAGTATTAATAGAAACAATGAGAAGAGAAGGTTTTGAACTTTTAGTATCACGTCCAAAAGTAATATATAAGGAAATAAATGGAGTAAAATGCGAACCAATTGAAAGGCTAGTTGTAAATGTTCCAGATGATAGCATAGGAAATGTTATAGAAAAGTTAGGAATGAGAAAAGCAGAAATGATAAATATGGAACCTGCAGAAGAAGGTCATACAAAAATAGAATTTAAAATACCAGCGAGAGGATTAATAGGATATAGGACAGAATTCTTAACAGATACTAAAGGCACAGGAACAATGAACCATATATTTGATTCATACGAACCTTACAAAGGAGATATAACATCAAGAGTAAGAGGCACAATAGTAGCATTTGAAGCAGGAAAATCTGTAACATATGGATTATATAATGCACAAGATAAAGGAGAATTATTTATAGGTCCAGGTGTAGAAGTGTATGAAGGAATGATCGTAGGACTGAACTCAAGAGGAGAAGATTTAAGTATAAATGTGTGTAAAGAAAAACACTTAACAAACACTAGAGCTTCAGGTTCAGATGATGCATTACGCCTAGTACCACCTATACAGATGTCATTAGAAAAGGCAATTGAGTTTATACAAGATGATGAATTGGTAGAAGTAACACCAAAGTCTATTAGATTAAGAAAGAAAATATTAGACTCTAAAGAAAGAGAAAGAGCGGCAAGGAATGCTAACAAATAATCGTAGGAGATAATAAAGTGAACACAGTAATACTAGAAGAAATAAAGAGAAAAGCACTAAAAGAACATATTCCAATAATAATGGATGAAACATTGGAAGTAATCAGCAAAACATTGCAAGAAAGCAAACCAGAAAGAATTTTAGAAATAGGAACAGCAGTAGGATATTCAGCAATATGTTTTTCAAAATTTTTAAGAGAAAATGGATTAATAGATACAATAGAAAGAGATGAACAAAGAATAAAACAAGCTAATGAAAATATTAGTAAATTAGGATTAGAGAATAAAATAAATATATATTCTGGTGATGCAGTAGATATATTGCCAACACTAGATGGAAAATATGATGTAATTTTTATAGATGCAGCAAAAGGAAAATATCCATTTTTTTTAAAACAATCAGAAAGATTACTGAAATCTCAAGGAATAATATTTGCAGATAATATTTTATATAAAGGATATGTTATGAGCGAATATAATAAACATAAGCAACGTACAGCTGTAAGAAACCTAAGAGAATATATAAAACAAGTTACTGAAAATCCTAATTTTAAAACACAAATTCTAGAAATAGGAGATGGACTTGCCATTAGTATAAGGAGGTAATCTTATTGATGGAAGGATCAAACGATAATAAAGGAACATATGAACAGCAAGGTAAAATGGCTCAAGATAGATTATTAGAAGCATATGAGATATATAATAAACTTGTACAAAGCAAAGTAGATGAATTTATAAAAGTAAAAGAATATATATCTGGAATTCTAGAAAAGTTATTACAACAAGGAAAAATAGGAAGAGGAGTAATCTTGCTTTCAAGAATAAAATCACCAGCAAGTGTTGTACAGAACAGATTATTAAAGAAAGATCTAAAAGATATTTTTGGAATAACTATATTAACAACTACTCAAGAGGAAGTGCATCCAATAGGAGAAGTATTAAGAGAAGAAAAAAGATTTGAAATAAGTTCGAAAAAACAGAAAAAGGAAGAAAGAGGATATGAAGCTATACATTGTTTATTTCATGCTGGAGATAAATCCAATGGAAATAATGAAACTTTAGTTGAATGTCATTTACAAACACATGAAAATTATAGAGATGCATATCCACATATTCTTTATAAAGCCAGAACAAGGTCAGGTAGAGATTTAACTCATGAAGAAGAAAAACAAATAATAGAAAAAATACAATCAATGTACGAAGATGGTACATTAGCAGGGCATAAGCTTTCAGGAGGGAAAAAAAGCAGACTTCCACAAATGTGGGTAAGTGGTTTTAATCAGCAAGGAGAAATGAAAGAGCAAAAGTTAAATGAAGAAATGATACTTAAAATTATGTTTCCATTTTTAGATCTTTCTAAAAAGAAACATATAAATCCAGAATCAGAAGAAGAAAGATAGAAAAATCAAGTAAAGTAAAAAACCTTATTATGATAGATTATAAAAATCATAAGGAGGTTTTTTTAAATTATGTTTATTAATTATTTCTACATATTGAAATTCCCCTCTAGAAGAATTCCAGAGGGGAAAAAGGATTTACTTAATCAATTTCAACTTCACAGTGATTTGTGGTGTTTAGGTGACATCTGCAAAGAGATGTCGGATTAATCAGAATAAATCTCAATTCAGAAGAAATAGGCATACTAGATAATGATGGTAACATAGTATTCCATTTACGTTTATATTCAGCATGCGAAGCTTCCCCTGATGTTGCAACTCGATCCATATCTTCGGATTTAAGTTGTAGTTCAAATTGTAATCCAGGTATAAAGCTTGAATAAAAGGGAATGCCAAAAGTACCTTGAAGTGCTTGATATTGGTTGTTTTTTGGGAATGTTACATAATTCTTGAAATGGCGTACCGAAGTAGGTACGCTTAAAGCCTCGCGAATCAAACGCTTATGGCTCTGTGGAATTTCAGTAGATTTAGTGAACCAATTCAAAAATTCATCTTTAGCCTCGATGTTAAATCCACAAAAGACATCCGTTATTAAAGTCCAAAGACCAAAAAGTTCGTTTTCAGAATCTGTATCTGTGATGAGACGTATACCGATACGATCACGTACGTCTGAAGAAAGTTCTTCTATATATGGTGTTAGAATAAACTGATTAGGGTCAGGTCTTTCAAATGATTTTGCTAGAGTTTTTTGAACATCACTTAAAATTGACTTGAAGCGTGCCAAAGTTTCTACGTTAGTACAACCAAACCATCTAGCACAGTATGTGAGTGCAATAGAGAAGCTTTGAACAAACAATGTTTAAAAGTACAGGTATATCATAAAATGCTTGCAAAAATAAGTAAAAAGTAATAAAATATATTTATTAAAAATAAAAAAAGAGGGAAATTAGGTATGAGAAAAGTAGAATTATTAGCACCAGCAGGATCATTTGAAAAAGCTAAAATAGCATTTTTATATGGAGCAGATGCAATATATTGTGGTACATCATCATTATCATTAAGAGCTAGAGCAGATATGGATAATGACGATTTAGCAAAAACTATTGAATATGCACATAAGTTGAATAAAAAAGTATATGTGACACTAAATATATTTGCTTGGGATGAAAAATATGAAGAAATAATTGATCAAGTAAAAATGTTGGCAAAATTAGAACCAGATGGAATAATTGTAGCAGATGGTGGAGTAATGGAGATTATAAAACAATTTGCTCCTAGAGTTCCTATCCACATGAGTACACAAGCAAATATTGTAAGTATGAATGCATGTAACTTTTGGTTTAAGAATGGAGCCAAAAGAATGATAATGGCTAGAGAAATGAATAAAAAACAAATTAAATATATAATGGAGCATAAACCATTAGGCATGGAAATAGAAATATTTATTCATGGGGCAATATGTTTTTCATATTCTGGAAGATGTTTTTTGAGCGATTTTATTTCAGGAAGAAGTGCAAATTTGGGTGATTGTGCACAAAGTTGTAGATGGTCATATAATTTATATGCTGAAGAGAAAAACAATCCAGGTCAATTTATGCCAATTGAAACAAATGAATATGGCACAAGTATATTTTCTTCAAAAGATTTATGTTTAGTAAAAGAAATTCCCGAAATTATCGATATGGGTATAGATAGTTTAAAAATAGAAGGAAGACTAAAAACAGAATACTATATAGCAAGTGTTATAAATGCATATAGAAATGCTATAGATGATTATATAAAATCTCCAGAAAGTTATGATTACACTAAATATTTAAAAGAACTAGAAAAAGTGAAAACAAGAGGAATAACAACGTTCTATTTTAATGATAGAAACAATAAAGATATCCAAGAATATTCTGGCAAACAATATAATGAACAATATGAATTTGGAGGAAAAGTAATAGAATATGGCATAGATAGATCAATAATAGAGATTAGAAATAGATTACAAGTTGGAGATGAAATGGAAATAATAATCCCAGGAGAAATAGAACCGGTAAAATTTACTATAGATAAATTATGGGACGTAGAAACTGATAATCAAATAGATGTTATAAATCCTGGTAAACAAGGACAACAAGTAAAAATGAAACTTCCAACAGAATGTAAAAAAGATTGGATAATAAGAAGAAAAAAATAAAACAAAAGTTGAAAAAAGACATAAATATGTTATAATAATAATGTAATATAAATAAGAACTAAATAATAAAATTTAGTATTTATAGAAAGGAAGTCACAATAATGAACAAAAAGCAGAAAAAAGAAAAAAAAGATAAATTTGTAATATTCACAAAAATAATGGCTGGCATTTTAGCAGTGTTAATGTTGGCAGGAACATGTTACAGTTTTATATATCTAATAATAAATAGTTAAAGAAGAAGGTAAAAATATGGGAGAAAACATAGGAAAAATATTAAATAATTTTTATGAGGAAAATATATTAAGCTATATACAAACACTTGAGCAAAATCCAATAAAATTAGTAAGTGTAATATTAGATATAGTATTAGTAGCATTTTTAATATATAGTGTAATTAAAATAGTAAAAAATTCAAGAGCATGGCAATTAATAAAGGGAATAGCATTTTTAATAGTAGCTAGATGGTTGAGTGATATATTTAATTTAACAATATTAAATTATATTTTATCAGCAGTTATGAATTGGGGAGTAATTTTATTAATAATAATATTCCAACCAGAAATAAGAAGAGCATTAGAGCAATTAGGAACAAATAAGCTTACAAAATTTTTTGGAATAGATAATAAAGATTTAGCAACTAGAACTAAAGAAGATATATATAAAATTGTAATAGCTGCTAATGAGTTATCAAAGGCAAAAACAGGAGCATTAATTGTAATAGAAAGAGATATAAAAATAAAAGATATAGTGTCAACAGGAATTATAATAGATTCAGAAGTATCACCACAATTACTTGTAAATATATTTATTCCTAATACTCCGCTTCATGATGGAGCAGTTGTAATTAGTAATAATAGGATAGCGGCTGCAGCATGTATGCTACCATTAGCATCAAGCACTGATATAGCAAGGGAACTTGGAACAAGGCATAGAGCAGCTATAGGAATATCAAAGGAATCTGATAGTATTGCAATTGTCGTATCAGAAGAAACAGGAAAAATATCTATTGCTAAAGATGGAACATTAATAGCAGATGTAAGAGAAGATGCATTAAAGAAAATATTAATTTCTAATATTGTTACAAAGAGATTCCCTGAAAACCAAAAAATAAAAAATAATAGCTTTACTAAAATAAGAGTAGCTTTAAAGGAGAAAAAAACAATTCAAGATAAAAAACAAAATAGCAAACAAGATAAAAATAAACAAAATGCAGATAGGAAAGAAAAATGAGAAATATAAAACTGACTATTGAATATGATGGAAAAGATTTTAATGGATGGCAAAAACAACCTAATAAATTAAACATACAAGGAACTATAGAAAATGCAATAAAAGCAATTACAGGAGAGGATGTACAACTTGATGCATCAGGTAGAACAGATGCTGGTGTGCATGCATTTGGACAAGTAGCAAACTTTAAAACAAAGTCTGATTTACCAATAGAAAAATTTCCAATAGCGATTAATTCTAAACTAAAGAAATCTATTGTAATAAAAAAAGCAGAAGAAGTAGACGAAAAATTTCATAGCAGATTAAATTGTAAGAAAAAAACCTATAGATACATTATAAATAACTCCTTTGAGGGAACAGCAATATATAGAAATTTAGAATATCATATTTCTACTAAACTAGATGAAGAAAAAATGAAGATAGCTGCAAAATACTTTGAAGGAGAACATGATTTTAAGGCATTTAAAGCAAGTGGTACAAGTAGTAAAAATAGTGTAAGAATAATATATGATGCGAAAGTATATAGAAAAAATGATAGAATATTTATTGAACTTACAGGAAGTGGCTTTTTGTATAATATGGTTAGAATAATTGCAGGAACACTTGTTGATGTAGGAATAGGAAAAATAAAGCCAGAACAGATAGAACACATAATAAAAGAGGGAAAACGTCAAAATGCTGGAAAAACATTACCAGCACATGGGCTATATTTATTAAATGTAGAATATAATTAGTTGTAATAGGTACAAAATAAAAAAAAATTCATATTATATACTAGATAATTTAAATAACATGTGAAAGGAAGAATATATATGAATATTATACTTATCTTTTTAGTATTACCTATTGCAACTATTATTTTGTCTATAGTCTTACAAAAAATACTAAAATGTCCTATATTAGTAGCAGCAACATTTTTTGCAATATATTTGATACTTGCATACACCGTATTCGGAACAGATTTCTTAATATTTGTAATATTATATACAATTTTAGCATTTATTGCGGCATTTCTAACAAAACTCTTTTGCTTAATTATAAGAAGATTAAATAATTTATGTGATGACGATGATGATGATACATGTGAATGTAGAAACAATTCAAGATGCCCAAATAGAATAAGAACAAGAATTGGTAATTCTTCAAATAGAAGGAGATGTTGTAACTGCAACGAAGAAAATGATGAAAACAATAATGGAAACCTATTAACGATAACAAGTCGTTGTGGAGGAAATGATGACAATAGTACAGAATTATTATCTATAAACACAAATTGTTCTAATTCTTCAAACAATAATGGAAATAATGATAATTGTAATTGTAATAATGCAGAAAGAGTATTTTTGAATGCAGAAGTATTGCCTGATAGTAATAATAATGGAAGAACAGGAAATTTTAGGGGATGTTTTAGAAGAAGATTTTAAAAAAATCTTCTTTTTTACTTGACAATTTTTCCAATACACATTATAATAATACTGTTCTATTCAAAATTAAATATGGCGAAGTAGCTCAGTTGGCTAGAGCATTCGGTTCATACCCGAAGGCTATTGATTAGAGCTTGACACCATAAAAAACTAAAAAA